>CANPZY010000003.1 GCA_947588945.1 uncultured Clostridia bacterium | reverse complement strand
GGAGCAGTTACATAACTTTCTTACGAAAGTATGTAACCCACTATGACACTTTCAAAACTTCGTTTTGCAAAGATGTCAGTGGGCTCCTTGCGGAGGGCTCATAAATTATCTAATCTTGCGATAGATAATTTATGTTTGGCTTCGCCAAAGCAAAAGAATATATTTAATACCGTTCATATATTCTTTTGCTCATCTTAACAATTTATTTACATACCAAAAATAAATTGTTAAGCTCTTTTTGTTTTAGCATAAATAGAGAGGGAAAAATATTTATTTACAACAAAAAGACTATAAGCGATATACCAATACTCTATTTACCTACAATGAATACAATTTTAATAAGCTCAAACAATATTTGAGTTTCCAATATGTACTCATCTTTTAATGTGTATGTAAATAGAATATTGAATTTTGCACTTATAGCCTTCCTAATTACTTCTTAATACTGGACAAGTTTACTATTATTTTAAATTTTATATTTTTTTAATAACCAGCTCGCAATCCCATATGCGACTCGTTTTCGCTTGGCATCTGAGGATTTTGAACTTAATCAAATTCCCAAGAAACATCAATATTCTTGTATTCCTAATTGGAATATACATAATATATATCATAAAATCAGCAAAAAATCAACAAAATAATGCAAATTTAATTGAAAAAAATGTATATTTTTGATAAAATTTGAATATAATTAAGTTATAAAGGAATGGTACATATATGGCAAATAATAAATTGGAAACAATTTCAAATCTTTTTGAAGGGAAAGAAATTAGAAGTATTTGGGATGCGGAAAAAGAAGAATACTATTTCAGTGTGGTTGATGTAGTTAGTGCTTTAACTGATAGTAAAGAACCAAGAAAATATTGGTCAGTATTAAAAAATAGATTAAAAAAAGAAGGAAGTGAACTGACTACAAAATGTAGTCAGTTGAAAATGATGGCTCCAGATGGAAAAATAAGAATGAGAGATGCTTTAGATACACAAGGAATATTAAGACTAATTGAGTCAATACCAAGTCCAAAAGCAGAGCCTTTTAAATTATGGCTTGCTCAAATGGGAAAAGAAAGAATTGATGAAGTATTTGATCCAGAAATTGCTATGAGTAGAGCCATTGATTATTACAGAAACAAACGGATATTCAGATAAATGGATTGAAGCAAGGTTAAAAGGAATTTTGGATAGAAAGAAATTAACAGATGTATGGAAAGCAAATGGAATAAAACAAAATTATGAATATGCAGTACTCACAAATGAAATATATCAAGAATGGTCTGGAATGAAGGCTAGTGAATATAAAGAGTATAAAAATATTAGAAAAGAATCATTAAGAGATAATATGACAGATGTTGAAGTAGCTTTGGCTAACTTAGGAGAAATTGCAACGAGAGAGCTTGCAAAAAAACATAAACCTTATGGACTAGAAGAAAATAGAAAAATTGCGAAAAAAGGTGGACATGTAGCGAAAGTTGCAAAAGAAGATATGGAAAAAGAATTAGGACAATCTGTTGTTAGTAGAGAAAATGCCTTAAATTATCAATACATAGATGATAATAGACTAACTGAAAATAATAAAAAAGAATTGAAAGAAAATAATAATACGGAGGAATGATTATGACTGATAAAGAGCAAAGTCAAAAAGCAAAAGAATTTTCAAAGTTTTGGAATAATAAAGGATATGAAAAAGGACAAAGCCAACAATTTTGGCTTCAGTTATTAACAGAGGTTTATGGTGTTCAAAATCCTTCTGAATTTATTGAATTTGAAGACCAAGTACATATAGATAAAAATACAGGTTTTATAGACGGCTATATCCCCTCTACCAAAGTTCTTATTGAGCAAAAGAGTATAGATAAAGATTTAAGGAAAGGAATAAGGCAATCTGATGGGAGTTTATTAACTCCGTTTCAACAAGCTAAAAAATATATTGCAGAATTGCCATTATCAAGACATCCTAAATATGTAATTACTTGTAACTTTAAATCGTTCTTAATATATAATATGGAAAATCCAAATGGAGAGCCAGAAGAAATATTACTAGAAAAGTTAGAAAAGGAATATTATAGGCTACAATTTTTAGTTGATACAGGAAATGAACATTTAAAAAGAGAAATGGAAATTTCTATTCAAGCTGGAGAATTAGTTGGTAAATTATATGATGAAATATTAAAGTTGTATATTAATCCAGAAAAAGATGAAACTTTAAAATCTTTAAATATGTTTTGTGTTAGATTGGTATTTTGTTTGTATGCCGAAGATAGCGGAATATTTGGAAGAAGATTAATGTTTCATGACTATTGGCTTATTACAAATTATATACACCATATATGGAATTGATAAATGGTGCAAAAAATTATCAAGGGATAGATTTAACAATTTTAGATAAAGTACTTACAAATGTAAAAGGATATACAGAAGTTGTTTCAAAAGCAAAAAATAATATGTTAGTTTTGAGATTTAACAATACTACTTTTAAAGGTAATTATAAATTATCTGATATTTTAAAGATGAATTTGGATATCTATGCTGTTAAAGTAGGAAATATTGATAAAAATAAATTGGATTTAAACAATGAAATAAAAATGATAGAAGATGAAATAACAGCAGACAAAATATTAGGAAATAAAGAAGAAAACAAAAATAAAATAAATGTATATGATGTTATTTTGGCAGGTGTTGCAGATGAATAAATTTATTTATTGGGGACCAAAGGAAAAGTTTTTGAAAAGATATGATTTAGATAAATATTATACATTTTCAGAATTGGTAAAAATTGTACAAAAAGAAGAAAAAACTTTTGAATTAAAGGGTGTTGAAACAAAAACAAGTGAAAATATAGGAAAGATAGAGAACCTAATTATTTTTTCAGATGAATATTCTATGGTTAATGAGTGGGTATTATCTAATTTAGAAGCTTTTTTAAGTCGTTTTGATATTGATAATGTTTATATACAAAATCCACCCAATAATGTATATGAAAGAATATCGAAAAATAAAGAATGCATAGAAGACAAATATAAATATTTAAAAATAAATATTAAGGCAGTTAAGGAAATGAATAAGGAATTTTCAAAAAATATAATAGGGCAAAATGATGCTAAAATAAAATTAATAAACCTGTTATATTCAGCAACTTTTGAATTTTTTGATAATAAACCTTTGATTTTAATGTTTTATGGACCTAGTGGAGTAGGAAAAACAGAAACAGCAAAATTTATATCGTCAAAAATTGGAGGTAATATATTTAGAAAACAATTTTCTATGTTTCAAAATAACGAATTTGCTAATTACTTATTTGGAAATAAACATACAGAAACTAGTTTTGCTAAAGACTTACTAGATCGTGAAACAAATGTTATACTTTTAGATGAATTTGATAAAGCAAATTCTCTATTTTTCAGCGCATTTTACCAACTATTTGATGAAGGCATATTTATTGATAAAAATTATTCTGTGGAATTAAAAAATTCTATTATTATCTGTACATCAAATTATGAAACAATCGAAGAAATAAAGGAAAATTTGGGAATACCTATTTATAATAGGTTTGACGGATTTGTACATTTTGAAAAATTTGATGAAAAAGCTTGTACACAAATAATAGAAAAAAATTATGAAAAATATTTAAGTTATTTGAGTGATGAACAGAAAAAAATTTTAGAAGAAAAGGATATAAAAAAATTACTATTAAATAATTCAAAAGAGTTTAGTAATGCTAGAGAAATCGATAGAATTGTAAGAGATGTCATTGTATCAATTTTGGCAAATAAAGAATTAAATGAAAGTGAGTAAAACATATTCTACTCACTTTTACTATTTATATGTAAATCAACTCCTTGTATATAATTTGCTCAACTGAATTTTTATAATTATTCATAAGTCCAGACCATTTTAAAGGGTCTGTATTTTTCAAATTTTCATCAATAGGATTTTTCTCTAACATTTGTTTCATAAGTATTTCAAATCTTTTTTTGGCTTGTTTATCAATTTCAACAATATGCTTTCTTAAAGTCTTATTCATAAACATTATTGTATATTCTGATTTTTTGTGTTTTTTTAAATATTCTAATCTTAAATGACCATATTTTCCAATAATATAATCTCTTTCATAATCTTCTTTTTCTAAATATAAGTCAGGAATAAAATAATCCCCCTCTTTGTGATAAGTTATTTCCACCATAACTAAAACCTCCTAAAATTGATTTTCACTACAAATTTTACTAAATAATTTATATTCTTTAATCGACTATCTAATATACAAAAAATTAAGAATGAATATAATAAGAACATTTTGTCCTTATTATACTTCTCCCAATGGAGAAACAGCTGATGATATTGCCAAAAGAAAGGGTTTAAGATACAGAGAAGACATTCTAGACAATATGGGAAGTGAAGAACTTGCAGCTAATTTATTTCGTATTACGCAAACTGAATCAAGATTAAAAAGGGATAAAGTTGATACTGAAAAGAAAGCTTGTGATACTCATAATAAAATTGGAAAAATAGTTAGAAAAGCTATTAAAGAAGCTGGTGGAACTATGCCAGAAGAATTACCTACACCTAAAAAGAGTTTGAAACAATTAGAAAAGGAGACATTCTCAATGGAAATGAAAAACGGATAGCTTTCGCTGTCAACACTGAAGGTACAAATGATGCAGGTTTTGCAGGAATGATTTCCAGCAGATTTTGGCCGGAACTGGCTGACATCGGCGAAACAAAACTTGGCACAGTTTTAACCAAGAAGGTTGGTGATATTGAGTTTTTTGCTCTCTGCTGTCATTCTTTGAAAAACGGCTGGAACAATCAGCAGGAAGTCATTAAAAAGTGCTTTGATGAAATCCCTGGTGAGGAACCTGTTGCATCAATCTCAATAGGAACAGGACTTGTCGGTGTTCTCAGTGGAGCAAATTTCAATCTGATCAGGGCTGGAATGGAAGCTTCAAAAAAAGAGATAATTCTCTACTAATCCGTAACTGAGAAATTACAAAATTACCAAAGAAAGAGACGTATGTCTCTTTTTTTGGTATAAAATTTTATATTTTTTTTATTTATTTTATTGTATTTTATAAAAAAGTGAATTTATTGATATTGTTATCTTATAATTTTTGATCTTTTTTATTTAATTTTTTTAGAAAATAAACTGAAATTTTTTTAAAATTTATACAAAACTTTATTAAAATGTCTACATAATATTTATTATATTAATAATAATTGTATCTTTTTATTATTATGTTTCGTCAAAAAAAATAATTAAAAATAATTTTTATAAAGAATTAAAAGTTTGCAAAAAAAAGTAGAATTATGTAAATAAAATGTACTAATTTTTTAGTAAAATTTGCAAAATTTTTTTGCAAACTATTATTTATAAATTTAATTTTTTTTTATAAAAAAGAGTTGCTAATAAATAAATTTAAAATCCAAAACAATTGATATGACTCAAATTTAAAATATGTAATTAGTATAAATAAGTGAAGAAAAAATTATATAAATTAGCGAAATATCGAGTACATTTTAAATTTTATTATGTTATTATAAAAACAACCTCAAAAAATTACAAAATCTTGTAAAAAAATAAAAAATTCCAACTAAAGATTGCCAAAATTCATACTAAAATTGGTTGTGAGAAAATTTTATATTAAATATAATAATTGAATATAGAGATTTTGTGAGGGGAGGTATTATTTTAAACAAAGGAGATAAGACAAAATGAGTAAAACTTTAGGAACAATAATAGCAGAGGAAAGAAAAAAGAAGGGGTTATCTCAGGAAAAATTTGCTGAGCAAATGAAATGCACAAGACAAATGGTATCAAGATGGGAACTTGATGATGCAAAACCAAGAACAGATAATATTAAAAGAATATGTAAAGTTTTAGAAATACCTATTGATGAATTAATTGGAGACAATAATAGTAAAAATTCTAATATTTCTGACGATTCAAATCCAATAAAAGTTAAGAAATTTAATTTTAGAAAATTGTCTATTATAATAGGTATTATAATTACATTGCTAGTTGTATTATATGGAGGGTATTCGATATATAAGTATACATTATTGAATAATATTTATTCAAAAGTTGCTCAATATATGGATGTGGAAAATTATTATTTTAAAAAAGATTTATATAGTAATAATGAACTAAAGACTTCAACTGAAGTTTGGTATAAAAATGGATTATACAAAATTATAGATACATCATATTTTGAAAGTATGGAAACTTATTCTATAAAATACTTTGATCTGATTAATAAATACAGATATACAGTAAATGAAGAAGAGAAAACATATGAACAAGAATATTTAGCAAATACAACAAAATATGAAAATGGGGCATATATGTATAGTTTATTTCCGCTTTCAATAACAGATAAAGGAAAAGAAGAATTTGATAAATTATCTAAAAAAATAAATTTAGTTTTTAGTAAAATTGAAGATGATAAATTATTATTAATAATTAATAATGAAGAATTATTTTTTGATAAAGAAAATTATTTTCCTATTATAGATAATATAAATGTAAATATAAATGGAAATAATGATGTACTAAATTCTAATATTAGATATAATGTTATATTTAATACAACACAAGATGAGGATGTTAAAATACCTGATTATTATACGAAAGTGGACTAAAAAAGGGCTTATGATTTCTCACAAGCCCGATAGTATGAAAATAATTAGTATTATTCATAAATAGAACATGATACTTTAAAAGAATCTTTTGTTGATGCATCAAATATAAAAGTATAATCTCCAGTTTTTAAACCATAAACAGGAGTTATTGTTGTGCGGTCTGATGTAGTAATACTCATAACGCCAAGTTCAATATTATATCCATCTGGATCAATAACAGAACATGAAACTACACCAGAAGTACTGCTAAAAGCAATGCATGCCTGTAATCCTCCATAGGATAAATATCTGCCCAGATGTACAGTAACAGTGCCATAACCACCTGAAATGGTTCCACCATCAAAAGCGGCTGTGCGTTCAAATACAGTAGGACTTACTTCGCCACCTTCTCCAGTAGCATTGATACTAACATTTTCGGTTACTGCAGGTTCAGCAGAAGGCTGCTCACTTGCAAACGCCGTCGTTGAAAATACCAACGAAAGGATAAGACCGATTGTTACTAAAGTGCTGATTCTCTTCATTTTGTTTTCCTCCATTCTTTTTAAAAGGCTTCAGTTTACAAGGATCTCTATATTATCTATATAACGAAGCAAGAGTTTCGTTATGTAGTAATATTTAATACTAAGTTACATAATATGTATCAACAATATAATATTAATATGTCTTCAAGTCAATTTCAAGTTTTTTGTAAAAAAATGTAATTAATTTGAAGGAGTTGGAAATGGAAGCATTGGAAGAGAAAATAATAGAAGAATTAAAAATTTTTAAGTTTAAAAGAAATTCTTTAAGTTATGAGTATTTAATAGATGCAATAAAAATTGTATCTCAACAAAAGACAACAATAAAAGATTTTTTACATTATGTATATAAGCCTATTTCTGAGAAATATGATACAAAGCCAGACAACGTACAATGGTGTCTTATAAAGTTAATTAATTTAATGTATTATAATACAGAAGAAGAAATTATAGATAATTACTTTAATATAAATAAAGAAGAAAAACTTACAACAAAACAATTTATAATAGGAATAGCTAGAAAAATTGACGATAACTAATAAAAAATTTTAATAAATGTTGAGAATATCGCACTAAAGATAATTTATTATGTAAAAAATTAGAAAAATTTGTTAAAAAAATAAAAAAATGCTTGACTTTGTTTGGTAGAATATGGTATTATATTGTTCGTACGCAAAAAAATGAAAGGAGGTATATTTATGGAAGAATTATATTATTATATTGAAATCAACAAAATACTTGAAAACTATAAGGAAGTAAGAAAATATTACATAATTAAAGATGAATCTTATGGCATAAAAATTACAAAAACAGAGAATGATGAATTAGTTGAAAAAGAAGTTCTAACAATTAAAAATGTAATAACAACAAAGGAGAATATGCATAAATTAATGGACATGATTATACTATGTGAAGATAACTATGATTTAGTTATAGAAACTGTTAAAGATTATGCAGAGAATCAAGTCAATGATATAATTAATAACATTGAGATATCAAATATAGAAAAAGGAACAGGTATTTAATATGACATTTTATGATGTACAGAAGAAAAAAGATATTTATTAATAAATATTTTACAAGAACATTATTTATATGTTCTTTTTTCTTGCGAATATTATTTAAATATGATAATATAAATTAAGTAATATTTAATTATTTACTTTAATATTAAGTATTATAAAGATGGTTTATGGATAAATCCTAATAAAAATCTAAATATAAAAAGGAACTATATAAAAAATATGGACAAGGATTCTTCTTTTTATATGCAGGAGGCTCTAAAGCAAGCTAAAAAAGCTTTCAATATTCTTGAAGTACCAGTAGGGGCAATAATAGTCAAAGACAATACTATTATAGCGAGAGCATACAATCAAAAAGAAAAGAAAACAGATACTACACAACATGCAGAATTAATAGCTATTCAAAAAGCTAGCAAGAAATTAAAGTCTTGGAGACTTAATGATTGTGAGATGTATGTAACTTTAGAGCCTTGTCCTATGTGTGCAGGAGCAATTATTCAATCGAGAATTAAGAAAGTATATATAGGAACAATGGATGAAAAAACAGGAAGCTGTGGTTCTGTATTAAATTTGTTTGAAGATTATAAATTTAATCACAACGTTGATGTTGAAACTGGAATATGTAAAGATGAATGTGAAAAAATACTTAAAGACTTTTTCAAAGAATTAAGAATATTAAATAAAAATAAAACTAAAGTATGATTTGGAGATGTACCGAAGCGGTCATAACGGAACTGTCTCGAAAACAGCTAGCTGCGTTTTGTGGCACGTGGGTTCGAATCCCACCGTCTCCGCCAATTTTGGAGGAACTTATGAATAAAATTATAAAGGAAAAATTAAAACAAGTACTGATATTGTTTATCATAATTGTAGCATTTGGAACTGTTTTATCAATTATGCTAAGATATGAAAGCGAAGGTGAGCAAAATATGCCATTCACTTTAAGTGAAATGATTTTAGCAAGTAGTGTTGATGAAATGAAAAAAGAAGAAAATCCGGACAATGTTATATGGAATCTAGATATTAATCAATATAATGACATTTATTTAAAATTTGATAAAAACCCAGAATATAAAGAAAGCACATATATTGACAGTATTACAATAGAAAATATTAATTATGAAACTGCAGATGGAAATAATATTGTTGTATATATGCCAAATAGTACAGATGAAAAACGATTTTCTTATGAAGAAAATTTTGTTGTAAATAATAGCTTAACCTACAAAGGTGGAAGTCAAGATAATATAAAATCATTAGAAGTAAATAAAGATGGTGGAAGAATTTTATTTAGAGTGGTAAATCAAAGAGTTGGAGAATTCGTGTTTAATCAAGATGACGAAATTGCTTATGATGGTACATTGCTTAAAAAAATAGGAATTCCAGAAGAAAAATTAAAGATAAAAATGAGCTTTGATATTGTAATTAAAACTAATTCAAAAAAATATAGAGGAAATATTAAAGTAGATTTACCTAGTGGAAATATTTTAGAAGAAGGTATGAGCAAAGTCATAAAAACAGACTTAAGTGAAGTGACATTTAAAAGGGAAAATTATTAAAATACTTGCTAAAGAAAAATAAATATTGTATAATTCAAATGGTATGAATATTTTTTTATTCTAGGGTAATCCAATAAGAGCCTATGAATCTTGTCAGGTCCGGAAGGAAGCAGCAATAAGTAGATACTTTTGTGTGGGTTACTCTAGAATAAGAAAATATATCATGCCATTATTAAATATAAAAATCCATATCATTAAAAAGTTCTATAAATAAAAATAGAAAGGAAAATTTAATGGAATACACTGCTCTTTATAGAAGATTTAGACCTACAACATTTAGTGAAATTGTTGGTCAAGATCACATTATTACTACTCTAAAAAATCAAGTTATAGCAGATAGGGTAGGACATGCATATTTATTTACTGGTTGTAGAGGATGTGGAAAAACATCTTCGGCTAAGGTTTTAGCGAGAGCAATTAATTGCTTAAACCCAAAAGATGGAGAACCATGTAATGAGTGTGAAATATGCAAGGCAGCCTTAGATGGTTCATTAACAGATGTTGTTGAAATGGATGCAGCATCAAATAATAGTGTAGATGATATTAGAGCAATAAGAGATGAAGTTAATTTTTTGCCTACTCTTGCAAAATATAGAGTATATATTATAGATGAGGTTCATATGCTTTCACCAGGAGCTTTTAATGCATTATTAAAAACATTAGAAGAACCACCACAACATGTAAAATTTATTTTAGCAACGACAGAGCCTCAAAAACTTCCAGCTACTATATTATCAAGATGTCAAAGATTTGATTTTAAGAAGATACCAGAAAAGGAAATTTCAGAAAATTTAAAGAAAATCTGTGAAGAATGTAAAATTAATTATACAGAAGGAGCATTGAATCTTATATCAGAACTTTCAGAAGGGGCTATGAGAGATGCACTTTCAATCTTAGAAAGATGTGCACAAGATGGTGAAAACAAAATAACCGAAGAAAAAATAAAGGAATTAGTTGGTATTCCTAAAATGGAATACATTTCTGGAATAGTTGAAAAAGTGGTAGACTATAATAGTGAAGGGGCATTAGTAGCTACAAAAAATATAATTGATGATGGAAAAGATATAAATAATATATTATGGGAAATAATAAAATATTTAAGAGATATATTGCTATATATTTCAACTAAAGAACTTTCAAATATATATTCTAAACAAGATGAAGAGAAAATAAAAGAAATATCTTCTAAAATAGATAAAGAAAGATTACTTAATATTATTTTTAATCTATCAGAGCTAGAAAATAGTATAAAATGGTCATCTCAAAAAAATATTGTTTTTCAAGTTGGAATTTTGAAACTTTGTTCAAAAGAAAATGACGGTTTAGAAAAAAGAGTAGAAGAATTAGAAGACATGATAAAAAAAGGAAAAATTAATATTAGTAATGATGTTAGTAAAACTAAAATAGAATCTAATAAATCTACAACAAAAATAGAGTCAAATGAATCCACAGGAAAAGCAAAAAATGTGGAAAACGCAAGCCAAAATAACGCAAATTCGAGTGTAAAAAAAGCAAAAAGTGCAGATTTTTGGACAAATGTTATTGAAGCATTAAAAGAACAAAGGATGCCAATATTATATGCTAATTTAGTAAATGCTAGAGGAGTATTGCTAGATGATATGACTGTTGGAATTGAATTTCCAAATGGATTAAGTAGTTTTGGAAAAAGCGTAATTGAAAAAACAGAAAATATGGCAGAATTAAAAAGATTAATTTCAATAGAATGTAAAAAAGATATGAGAGTAAAAATTATTGATAAAAAAAATAATGAAGAAAAAAAAGATGATAATTTAAAATTAGGAATAAATGTTAATGTAATTGATGGATAAGGGTTATCCATATTTAATGAAATTAAATAGAAAAGTATAAATTTGATAAAGGAGGATAAGCAAATGTCAAAAGGAGGATTTCCAGGAGGAATGGGAGGATTTGGTGGAATTAATATGAACCAAATTATGAAACAAGCGAAAAAAATGCAAGAGGAAATGGAAAAATCACAAGAAAATTTAGCGGTTCAAACATTTGAAAGTACAACAGGTGGAGGAGCAGTTTACGTTAAAGTAAATGGAGCAAAAGAATTGCAAGAGATAAAAATTAAGAAGGATGTTGTTGATCCAGATGATGTAGAAATGTTGCAAGATTTAATAATAACTTGTGTTAATGATGCATTAAAGAAAGTAGATTCAGCAACAAATGCAGAATTTGGAAAATATAATATTCCAGGGTTAAATTAAAAGGGAGAAAAAGATGTCATACTATTCACCATCAATAGAAAAGCTAATAGAAAGTTTTGAAAAACTTCCTAGCATTGGAAATAAGACAGCTGTAAGATTAGCTTTTTATATGCTTAATGCTAGCAAAGAAGAAACAGATAATTTTATAAAAAGTATACAAGATGCAAAAAATAATTTGAAACTATGTTCTAGATGTTATAATATATCTGATAATGATCCATGTGAAATATGTTCAAATGCACAAAGAGATCAAAGCAAAATTTGTGTAGTTGAAGATGTAAAGGATGTTGTAGCAATAGAAAAAATACATGAATATAAAGGATTATATCATGTTTTGCATGGTTCAATTTCGCCAATGGATGGAATAGGACCAGATGATATAAAAATTAAAGAGTTATTATCAAGGTTGATGGATGGTAGTGTTAAAGAAGTTATACTAGCTACAAACCCTAAAGTTGAAGGAGAAGCGACTGCAATGTATATTTCAAAATTAATAAAACCAATGGGAATAAAAACAACAAGACTTGCACATGGAATTCCAGTAGGTGGGGATTTAGAATATACAGATGAATTTACTCTAGGAAAAGCTTTTGAAGGAAGAACGGAACTATAAAAAAATCATAAAAAAAGATATCTTAATATTAAATGAACTAAGAAAGTTCATTTAATATTAAGATATCTTTTTTTGTTATGTATAATTTATTAAAATTAGTAAAAAATACTAAAAATGTGAAAAAATGATAATTTAGGGTCAAAAGTAAAAGAGAAAATAATTAATATGAAAATTTTACAAAAAAATGAGAAAGGAAGTAAACTTATGAGTAAAGTTAAAGATAAAATTTATGAATGGAAAGATAGATTAAGAAGCGAAAAAATGATGACTTTAGTAGTTGTCCTTGTAATTATAATTGTAGCTTTGGCAGTATGTGCTTATAAGAAATCAAAAGCTTATAGACAACTTGCAGAAAATTCATATAATCATGCTTTTTATCAATTAATTGAATATGTTGACAATACAGAAAAATTGTTAGCCAAATCAGCAATTTCATATAGTAGTGAACATGCAACAGAAACCCTTGCAAATATTAATAAAGAAACAGCATTAGCACAAGCCTATCTTTCAAGACTTCCAATTGATACACAAGATTTAGAAAATACTCAAAAATTTTTACATCAAGTTGGTGATTATTGTTATTCTATATCTAAAAAAACTGTAAAAGGTGAAAAATTGACACAGGAAGAATTAGATAATTTAAATCAACTTCATAAATATACAGTAGATTTAAAAAATACATTGTATCAACTAGAAGCTGATTTTTATTCTAAGACGATAAAATGGGGAGAATTAGAAAACACAGGAAAAAGACTATTTGCACGTGAAGGAGAAAATTTATCTCAAACAAGTTTTTCTAATGTAGAAGAAGATTTGCATCAATATGCAGGATTAATATATGATGGAGCTTATTCAGAAGGATTAGAAAATCCAGAAATAATAGGACTTGTAGGAGATGAAATAGATCAAAATAAAGCGCAAGAAATTGCTAAGACATTTTTAGGAGAAGATAGAATTTCAGAAATAAATTTTTCAGAAGAATGTCAAAATGCTAATATAATTTGTTATAACTTTAATGGTAAAACTAAAAATGGTGATAATTTTACAATAGCTGTTTCAAAAAAAGGAGGGCATATAGTATCAATAAACTGTGATAAAAAAGTTGATAAAGAAAATATTAGTGAAGATGAAGCTGTAAACTTAGGTAAAGAATTTTTGCAAAATCGTGAATATAAAAATATGAAAGAAACTTATTATATGAAAGAAAATAATATTCTTACGGTAAATTATGCTTATACTCAAGATGATGTAATAATGTATCCAGATTTGATAAAATTAAAAATAGCCTTAGATAATGGAGAGATAATAGGATTAGAATCAACTGGATATTTGAATTCTCATAAAGATCAAAGAGAACTAAAGGAAGTAAAAGTGACTAAGGAACAAGCGCTAGAATTGGTTAATCCTAAATTAGAAATAAAAGCAACTGATTTAGCAGTTATACCAACGGAATGGAATACTGAAATTTTTTGTTGGGAAATAAAAGGAAGAAATGAGGAAAGCGATTTTTTAGTATATATAAATGCAGAAACAGGAGAAGAAGAGGATATACTTATGATTGTAGACACACCAAACGGAACTCTTACAACGTAAATTTATTAAGTTGTTAAGTAATAAATGCAATTCTGTATAGCATAAGAAAAGATATGAGTAAATATTTTAGGAAAAATAAAAAATATATAGAAGAACAAAAGCACAAAATGATAGAGCTTGTAAAAAATATAATGATAGAATATAATATAAAAAAGTAATAAAATTTAAAAATAATAGTATTATTAATAATGAAGGGGTAAATATGAAAATAGCAGATATTTTAAAAGTTACATCAGGAAAACTTATATGTGGAGATGAAAATATAGAAGTAGAAAATTTTGAAAAAGATAATAGATGCATAAAAGATGGGGATGTATTTGTTGCAATAAAAGGAGAAAATTTTGATGGAAATAAGTTTTATAAAGAGGCAATAAAAAGTGGAGCAAAATTGTGTATATTAAGTGAAATGCCTGAAGAAAAAATCGGTAACATTGTATTAGTTGAAGACACAATAAAGGCAATTTCACAAATAGCAGAATACAAAAGAAGTTTATATGATATTCCAGTTGTTGCGGTAACCGGGAGTGTTGGAAAAACAAGTACAAAAGATATTATAGCTTCTGTTATGAGTCAAAAATATAATGTACTAAAAACAGAGGGAAATTTGAATAATAATATTGGATTACCATTCACAATTTTAAGATTAAAAAATGAGAATGCAATAGTTGTGGAAATGGGAATGAATCACTTTGGTGAAATAAGCGCATTATCTAAAATTGCAAAGCCGACTTTAGCTGTAATTACTAATATAGGAACAGCCCATATAGGAAATTTAGGAACAAGAGAAAATATATTGAAGGCAAAGCTTGAGATTTTAGATGGATTACAAGGAAATAATATAGTTATTAATAATGATAATGATTTATTAAGCAATTGGAAAGATATTAAGTATAATGTAATAACTTATGGAATAAAAAATAAAGATAGTATGTATGTAGCAGAAGATATAGAGTCTTCTGAAACTAAAAGCATATTTAATCTTGTAGATAACAAAATTAATGTAAAAGAAAATGATATAGAAGTACCAATTTCGGGAGAACATTTTGTGTTAAATGCTTTGTGTGCGATTGCAGTTGGAAGATATTTTGATATTTCTATAGAAGATATAAAAAAAGGAATAAAAGAATTTAAATTAACTAAAAATAGAATGGACATATTTGAAACAAAATCAAATGTCCTTGTTATAAATGATACATATAATGCAAATTATGATTCAATGAAAGCTGCAATTGAGTATTTAGAAAAAATAGAAAAACGAAGAAAAATAGCAGTATTAGGTGATATGCTTGAATTAGGAAGCTATTCAGAAGAATTACACAAAAAAATAGGAGAATGTATTGAAAACATTGATATATTGATAACTATTGGAGAAAATGCTAAGATAATAAATGACAATGCAAAAGTTTCAAATAAAGTTCATTATAATAACAATGAAGAAACAATAAAAGAAATAAAGAGTATTTTGAAATCAGGTGATGCTATTTTACTAAAGGCATCTAATTCGATGAAGTTTAGTGAAATAGTAGATAAAATAAAAGATTGAATTTTTTAGAAAGGAAAATTAATAATGAAAAAAGTTGCAATTATTTATGGAGGAATGTCATCAGAGCATGATGTTTCAATGGTATCAGGTCAAAATGTAATAGAAAACATTGACAAAACGAAATATGAAATTTACCCAATAATAATAACCAAAGATGGAAAGTGGATTGACAAAAGAGAAAAGGAAATAAAGGATGTATTTAAGTTATTAAAAGAAATGGATGTGGTATTTCCAGTATTGCATGGTTTATATGGTGAAGATGGTACTATTCAAGGAATGCTTGAAATGGCAAAAGTTAAATATGTTGGCTGTAAAGTGCTATCATCAAGTGTATCCATGGATAAAGTTTATACAAAAATAATTTTTGAAAAAGCTAAAATACCACAAGCAAAATATATCTATTTAAGAAACGAAAATACATACATAGATGAAAATTTTGAGGAAATGTATTTAGAAAATGATAAAATCATTTCTCTAGTGGAAGAAAAATTAAGTTTTCCTGTTTTTGTAAAGCCATCAAATTCAGGCTCTTCAATAGGCATTTCAAAGGCGAAAGATGGTGCAGAGCTTATAAAGGCTATAGCTGATGCATCAATATATGATAAAAAAATAATAATTGAGCAAGCAATAGTTGGTAAAGAAGTTGAATGTGCGGTTTTAGGAAATGAAGCTTCGTCAGTTGGTCAGATATTACCAGCAGAAGAGTTTTATTCATTTAATGCAAAATATGAAAATGCCGAATCACAGGTTATTATACCAGCAGATTTATCAGAGGAAAAAATAGAAGAAATAAGAAAATTAGCTTTAAAAGCATTTAATGCTGTAGATGGAAGCGGAATTTCAAGAGTGGATTTTTTTGTAGAAGAAGGAACAGAAAAAGTATATATAAATGAAATTAATACAATGCCTGGTTTTACTGAAATAAGTATGTATCCAAAATTATGGGAAAAAGCAGGAATATCTTATTCTGACTTAATATCAAAACTAATTGAATTAGGATTAGAAAATAATTAATTGTTCGTCAAGTAAAAAAAGCAATTTGCAAGAGAAGAGGTAAGTTAAAATTTTGATTTTAAAACGATAAAAATTCTATGAAACTATAGAACTTTAAAAAAATTATGATATAATACACATAATTAAAACAAAAAGGAATATAGTGAAATGGAAATAGAAGAATTAAAAGAGGAACTAAAAAAGTATTTAAAAACATCTAGATATGATCATAGTATAAGCGTAATGGAAGTTAGTGGGCAGTTAGCAGAAAAGTATCATATTAATAAAGAAAAAGTAATGAAGGTGGCTCTAATGCATGATATGGCAAAGGAGCTACCTTTTGATGAGTTAAAAAATTATATTATAAAAAATAATATATATGCTTCAAAAATGGAAATGCGAGTTGGCGTAACATTGCATGGCAAAGTTGCAGCAGATATGTGCAAAAAGAAGTATGGCTTTGATTATGAAATGTGCAAGGCAATTAGTATTCATACAACAGGTAAACCTAGAATGTCATTATTAGAAAAAATAATATTTATAGCAGATAAAATTGATTATACAAGAACTTATGAAGGGGTCCAAGAACTAAGAGATTTAGCTTTTCAAGATATAGATTCAGCAATTGTAAAAAACATTGAAAATAGTATTATAAGAAATATAGAAAGCAACAGATTAATTTTAGAAGAAAGTATAAAAACTAGAAATTATATATTGATTAACGCTAAAAAATAAGCTATAATAATTTTACCATATTTGAAAATGGAGGATGTTAAATGATTTTTAAAGATTACTATAAAATACTTGGACTTGAATCAAATAAAGTAAGTTTAGATGAAATAAAAGTAGCATATAGAGAAAAAGCAAAAAAATTTCATCCTGATATAAATGTCGGAAATAGTGAGGCAGAAGCGATTTTTAAAGATGTAAATGAAGCTTATAGAATATTAAGTGATGCTTCACAGAGAAGAAAATATGATTTTAAATGGAATAAATATATAGGAAATAAAAAAAAGAAATCAACAGCTCCAAAGAAGACATTTAAGGAAATGTTTTTAGATATATTATTTGGTGGAATTTCAAAACAAAAAAGTGTAAAAAAAGTTGTACCCGAGTATGGAGAAGATATTGATACAGAAATAGATATTTCATTAAAAGAAGCATTTTTTGGGGTAAATAAAGTTATAAAGTTAAGAGCTGTAAACGGAAAAGAAACTTCATTTTCATTTAAAGTTCCAGCAGGAGTGCAAAATCATGATAAAATCAGAATTGTTGGACAAGGTAAAAAAGGAAAAAATGGCGGAAAGAATGGAGATTTACGAGTAATAGTTAATATAAAAGATGGTAATAAGTTTAAATTAAATGGAATAGATATATATTCTGAAATTGAAGTAACTGTATACGAAGCGGCGCTTGGATGCAGAAAAAATATTAATTTATTTGGAGAAGAAATTAATATAATTATACCAAAATGCTGTAGTAGTGGAAAAACGCTTTGTATACCTCAAAAAGGATATAAAAATGGCAAAGGAAAAAGAGGTAATTTATATGTGGTTACTAAGATTGTATTGCCAGAAAAATTATCTAAAGAACAAGAAAATCTTTATATAAAATTAAAAGATGTAAGTTAAAAAAATTTGATAATCAAATAAAGTTTAGGTTAAATATTTTTTTAGGTGTTGGTAATATACAAAAAAGCTATATTAGTTGACATATTATGTTTAAAGTGCTATAATTATAAATGGTAGGATAACAAAAGAAGAAAAAGTAGAAAGAGGTGTGATATGACTGAAGGATTTCATGGTAAATATTTTAGTGTAACTGATCCACAGGGTGTTAATACAGTTATATATAGAATTAATGAAACTGCCAAGGAATTACAGAATAAATATCCCAAATATACTGTTGAACGCTTAGTTTTCTCTGAAGAAATAAATGGTAATAATAAAAAGAAAACATTTTTTATTGATTATCCACAACCAGAAGGAGAAGACTTAGTAATACTTTCTTTTGGGGCACAAAAAGTAGTAGTTAATATGGGTTTTTTAAAAGATGATAAAGTAAAAATATCAAAAAGACCATTGCCTGTTAAATTTGATACAATTTATTCAGAACAAACAATGGAGCTTAAAGATTTTAAATATACACCAAATTTAAGAAGACCAATAACAATTATTGATCCAGATACTACTGAGGAAATAAAACCAATGATTTATTTAGATAAAAATACAAATGAAGTAAGAGGAAGATGTAAATTAAAACCAAACAAGTCTTATTTTAGTTTTGAAATAAGAGATAAATAAGGAGGAATATTAATAGTGAAAGTATGTTGTACAGAAGTTGGTAATGATTCAAGACTTAAAAAATTTGTTGGCAATAATCATGGAGAAAAATATGAAGTACAAGAAAATGAAATGCCTTCAGAAATAATTCAACTTTCAACAAATGATTTTGATGAAAATAGTCCAATGCTTAATCAAGCACAACTTAGAGAAATGAAAGAAAAATTCAATGCTAGAGTAACAGATTATGCATTAGAACAAAAAGAAGAAATAATCAGAACAGACGATGTAACAAGAGATTAAAGGATTATAGCTTCTTAGAATTAAAAAAATTATTAAAACCAATGAGAAGGTAAAGAATATATGAAAGATAGTTTTATGGTAATGATAAAAAAACATATGGTAGCAATAATATTAACTATTGTATTTTGGCTATTTGCAGAGATATTTGTGGTAGCTCCATTATCTACAACAATAGTTGATAGTAGTGCTACCGGTGTTTTTGATTTAAGCTACTTTTTTGAAAATTTTACATTAAATATTGTAAAAGTTGCTGGTGTTGGAAAGATATTTAAAGAAGGTTATTTTGGAACCTTTATGTTATGGACAGCAATTTTTACAGTATTTTTTGCTATATGTGTAGGAATAGGCCTATTTAAAAGTAGAAAAAAAGGAAAATATGACAAAATAGAACATGGCTCAAGTGATTGGAGTTCTGGTGGAGAACAATATAGAGTACTTAGCAGAAATGCCGGAATAATACTTGCAGAAGAGAATTATTTACCTTTAGATAAGCTAGGTAATACTAATGTATTAATAGTCGGTGGTTCAGGTTCTGGTAAATCATCTGCATATACTATTCCAAATGCTCATCAATGCCTTGGATCTTATATATTTACAGATCCAAAAGGTGAAATATATGATGCAACAGCTGGATACTTGAAATCTCAAGGTTATGAAATAAAATTATTAAATTTAGTAAACCCAAATAGTAGTGATAGTTATAATCCAATACAACATGTTAAATCAGAATTAGATGTAGATGTTATAGCAAATACCATAGTAAAAGGACAAAAATCAGAAGCAGCAGGAGCACAAGATCCATTCTGGGACAATATGTCAGAGCTATTATTAAAAGCTTTAATATATTATTTAATAGCAGCAGTACCTCCAGAGGAACAAAATTTAGCAAGTTGCGCAGAACTTGTTAGAGCTGCAAATACAAAAGGAAATACAAATCTTTTATCAGAATTATTTAATAAATTGCCTTATGACCATCCTGCTAGAATGAATTATAAATCAGTTGAAATATCTTCAGACAAGACATACAGTTCTATATTAAGTTCTTTACAGTCAAAATTAGGAAAATTTGATTCAAAGGAAATTGCAAATGTAACATCAACTAATACAATAAGTTTTGAAGATATTGCTACGAAGAAAACAGCTCTATATGTAGTATCATCAGATACGCATACAGCTTATGACTTTTTACTAACAATATTTTTCTCACAGATGATACAACAATTATATGATTTTGCAGATAAAAATGGTGGAAAATTGCCACAAAAAACATTTTTTATACTAGATGAGTTTTCAAATATAGGTCAGATTCCGGACTTTGATAAAAAAATATCAACAAGTAGAAGTAGAGGAATTTCATTTAGTGTTATATTACAAAACTTAGATCAGCTTAAAGCTTTATATGAAAAATCTTATGAAACAATAATAGGTAACTGTGACACACATGTATTCTTAGGAAGCAACTCTTATGCAACAGTAGAGTATTTTTCGAAAGAATTAGGTGAAAAAACAATTTCACATTATAGTAAATCAATAAATAGAGATAATTATAATGATAGAAAAGGATATAGTGAATCTGATCAAATAATGGCAAGAGCACTTATGACACCAGATGAATTAAGAAGATTAGATAATAATAATTGCATAATTTTTGAAAAAGGTTTAAAGCCAATTATGGCAAAAAAGTATTATTGGTTTAAAAAGCCTAGAATTACAAAGGACTTAAATTCAATAAGAATAGATCATAATGACTTTGATGCAGGGGAAAGAGGAGAATGGAGAAAATTTGATCCATATAACCCATTTACAGGAAAAGCAGTAGATGATGAAAAAGAGCAATCATTTAAAGTTGAATCGCTAGATGACTTATGGAATGATGAAAATAAAAAAGAAGAAAAGAATTCAAATGAAGCTCAACCAATAGAACAAACAGTTCCAGAAATAAAAAATAATAGCGAAGAATTAACAAATCAAATAAAAAGTGAAATGGAAAATAGTAATATTTTTCAAAGCTCAGTAAGTGAACAACCAACACAAGAAGATGAACTAGATATTCAAAAGGAATTAGAAGCTAAATTTGATGAATTGTTTGGTCCAATGGAATAATTTAAAGTAATACAAATAAAATGTAAAGATAAAATGTAAATTAAAATATAAATAAAAATAAAAATATAAGTATAAATATAAATTAAATAAAAAATATTATTAAAAATATCATAAAAAAATAATAAAATAATCAAAAAAAATTTAATCAAAAAAAATAAAAAATATAAATAATTCGAAGTATCGCGTAGCGCTCAAGCGAAGCGCGAATGGAGCGAAAAGTGTGAAACACTTTTCTGCGACAACAAGATACGAGAATTATTTATATTTTTTATTTTTAAATTATTTTATTAGTTTTATTTTTATAATTGATAATTTTTTATTTATAACTTATAATTTATTATGTTTTCTTTATATTTTTTAATTTTTATTTAGTGCACTTATTATTAATTTTTTTATAATCTCATCAAGTTCTTCTCTTGACTTATATTCATATTTATTAATAGATTCATCTTGTCTAATTTTCTTGACATCTTCATCATATTCAACATCTTTGAATATAACTTGTATATGTTTTACATTGCTTTTTTTAGCTATTTCATATTCTTCTAAAGTATACTGTCCGATTCTTTTTCCTACTATCATTATAAATATATCAGAAGTAGGAATTTCACTATTATAGTCTGCTTGTTTTCTTTCAGTTGATACGGTATTATCAGCGAATTCGCATTCAAATAAATTAATTCTAACTCCATCATCGATTAGCTTATCTTGTAATTTTCTAATAGTGTTTCCTATCTGATTTCTTTCATTCTTAAATTCATTAACAGATGATGCAAGGAAAATTTTTAATCTTTTCATTATTCTTTTCCTTTCTTTTTATTTTTTTGCTGAGCTTTAAATTCTGCTTTAAAGTTTTTAGCCATTTTTGTATATTTAGTAGCATCATCAATTAAATCTAATTTTAGGCATACTCTAGCTAAATTATAATAAGTAAAGGCTAAATCTTGGGCATATTCATGATTATTTTCATAAGCTTTTTCTAACATTTCAATAGCTTTTAAATAATAAGATGAAGCATCATCATATTTTTTATTGTGTCTACATGATTCTGCCATTTCCATATAGTCATAAATTAAAGTAGTTTCATATTTTTCATAATTATCTTTTATTAAATTTTCTTCAAGTTCTATAGCCATAAAGTAATATGTTTCTGAATCTTCATATTTTTTATTATCATAGTAAAATTCAGCAACCTTATGATAAGCGTTAGCAAGTGAAGCAGTATACTTATCAGTTTCCTTAAATAGTTCTCGCTCTGTATTCATAGATTTTAGATAAAAATATTCTGTATATTTTTTATCCTTTAATTTAGAAAATATTAAAGCAATATTATAATATAAATTAGCTAGATTATGTTTGTTTACTATTGTTTTCTGCATTGATGGTTTTTCACGAATTTCAAGTGATATTTTATAGTAATCTATTGTTTTTTCAATTTTATTAGTATTAATATAAACACTAACTAAGCAATCACATATATCAGCATAATCTGATTCATATAATTCTTTATCATCATTGTATAATTTAGAGCATAATTCAAAAGCACTTAAATAATATTTTTCTGCATCTTGATATTGTTTTCTTTGAAAATATGTGTTGGCTAATTGTTTATAAGTATTATATAAATAGGAAGCATATTCAGAAAAATCATTATCTAAAAGTTTTTCTAAAACAGCTATTCTATCTTTATAATATGCTTCAACCTTTTCATAGTCTTGCTTTTTGTTGTACAAATTTATAAGGTCATTATATGTTTTAGCAAGATTTAGTCCATTTTGATTAAAATTATATTCTGATAATTGTTTATATAATTCAAATGCTTTTAAATAATATTCTTCAGCTTTATCAATTTGATTCATATTATATAAATAAAGTGAACCTAGTCTATTAAAAACAAACGCAATATTATCAGTATAATCATTATTTTTTGCCTTTTTATCTAAATCTTGTCTTATTTTTAATGATTTTAAATAATAATTTTCAGCTTCTTTATTTTTTCCAGTTACTTTATAAAGTTCACCTAAAGTACAGTAAGAAAAACTTAAGTCAAAGATTGAGCTAGAATTATTTTCATCAGAATATTTTTCTCTAATTTGCATACTTTTTGAAAGATATTTTTCAGCATCTTCATATTTTTTCATATTATTCAAATATAGAATGCCTAAATCATAGTAACATGAAGCAAGAGTTGGATTAAAATATTTTTCATCTCTAAGATGAATTTTTTCTATTAAGTCAATTCCATCTAAATAGCTTTTTTCTGCTTCATCATATTTTTTTAAAAATATATAAATATCTCCTAATGATTGATAATTCCTTGCTAAATCAGGTTCATATAAACCTTTCATATTAGGAATTAAATTCTTGTAAATACTTATATTATTTACTAAATATTTTTCTGCCTCATCATAATTTTTAATTTTCTTATATAAATTACTGATTTTATCATTTAAATTAGCTAAAGAATATTCAGAGTCTGATTTTTGTAAATATAAAGTATTTTTTAATATATCAATGGCTTTTTTATAATATTCTTGGTCATTTCCTAACAAATTACCATATGATTCATAATCACTTGCAAGAAAAGAATTATATTTTCTTGCATTTTTTTCTGCTAATTTTTTGTCAACTTCAATTTCCATTAAGCAATATTCTTTTGCTTTTTCAAAATTATTCATTGTATTGTATAGGTTAAAAAAGCTGGCATATAAATCTGAAAAGTAAGCTTCAATATTTTTATTATCAAATTCTTTCACATAGTAATCAAGTTGTTCTTGAGCCTTTTTTAAATATTTTTCTGAAGTCTCATAATCTTTTAATTTTATATAAAATTCTCCAAAACTTTGGTAAATTTGTATAAGGTCTATTTGAGTGCTCTCTGTTTTATTATTAGCAAGTTTTTCATATAATTTTAATGCCTTGTTATAATAAAATTGAGCTTTGTCATATTTATATATTGTTAAATAAAAACGGCCAATGGTTCGATAAGAACCTGCTAATCCGACTCATATAAGCTTTAGAATTACTTTCATATAATTCTTCCATTAGTTTCATATCTTTTAAAAGATAATCTTCAGCTATATCATATTTTGATATTCTAAGGGCATATTTTCCAAGCTGATGATAAGAAGCAGATAAAAGTTCTTTTTTATATTCATCTTGGGGATATTTTTTTACTAAGTCAATTCTTATATCTGTTGATTTTCTATAATATTTTAATGCATTATGAAAGTCACTATATTTTTCAAGTAAAAGTGCATAGTTATTATATGAATTAGATAATACAACTCTATAATAATCGTTATGGCCTTCAGTTAATATTTTTTCATCTATTTCTATTGCTTTCAAGAAACAGTCTTTAGCTAGTTCAAATTTCACATCTTCAAAGTATAAATAAGCTAGTCCTAGATTATTATAAGCAATAGAAAGATTATTTTGATACAATTTCGGATTAATTTCAACTAATTTTTTGTCTATTTCAATTAATTCTAGATATATTTTTTCAGCTTCTTCATATTTACCAATATTATAATAAATGATTCCTAAGTGGTTATAAATACTTGATAAAGTATTATAATATGTTCCTTCGTCAAATTCTTTTTCATAATACTCTTTAGTTGAGCTTAAATTCAAATATTCTTTATATTTGTTAGCAAATTTTATTGCTTTATCGTATTGAGTCTGGTTATTCAAATATAAACTATATTTATATAAACTGCGTCTATTTAAATTTCCTTGTTCATCAAGCTTTACAGCTTCCTCAAAAGCTTCTTCAATTTCTTTATATCTGTTGTTATTATTTATATCTAATTTTAGTATATCAACTCTTTGCATAAGCTCATTTACAATGGTTTGCATTTCTTCTTTTTGCTTCTCTTGAATTTTCAATAATTTATCACCATCTGATTTTAAATCTTCAAAAGATAAAGCATTTTTGGCTTCTTCTAAATCACCATCATCTAAGCATTTTTTTGCATATATTTGTCTTTTAGAAAGCTTGCCATCCATTGATGAAGAAATAAAACTACTTTCTAATTCAATAATATTATTTTCAATTTGGTATATATTATCTTTTATTTTTGATCTCTTATCATTTATATCAGAGAATTTTTCAAAAGCTTTTTCATCATCAGGATTTTTTCTAATAATATCTTTATATTCCCAATATTCTTGGTCTAGTTTATTATACTGTTCCTTTAAGTTATTTAAGTCTTTATTGTTAAATATAAATGGAATATTATCTAAAGTCATTATTTCGTCTTTATTAATACATAATTTATTATCTATAACCTCAATTTTGCCAGCTTCTAAGCCTAAAGATTTTAATTGCAAAATTATATTTAACTTGATTGTATCAATATTTTCATACTGATTATAATAATGACCTAGTTCTTCATCTAAATGCTTCATAAAATTAACAACTGACTCATCTGGATTTTTGCTTTTCTTGATATATGTTGTAATTTTAGGATTATGATTATTCTTGAAAAACTCATAAGCAGTATTAAATTCTTGAACTATTTTTTCATCTGCAGTATGTGAAAATAGTATAAAAAACAATTCACTTTTCTTTATATCATCAGTTAAAACCTCAGAATCATCATCTGTAATTAGTCTAAAATAAATATCATAATTCTCATATTTGTCATTTAAATCACGTATAAAATTTCCAATTTCATCTTTTTCGTTTTGTAGTTCTTTTTCATCAACTGCTAAGAAAATATTAATTTTTTTCATAACTCATATCCTCATATAATATGTTAATTTTAATAAACATATCCTTTTTTTTATATTTAGGTTTTTAGGCTACCTATAAACCTTATAATTAACTTATTTTAAGTGTTCTGGAACTCCCATTATATGCATAAAATTATTAAAACTTTCCTCATCTAATTCTTCTTTTACATTATGAACTGCTAAGTTAAATTTATTTAAAAAATTATTATAATCACTTTTTTTCAAAAGTCTTTTTAAAATAATTATAATAGATAAAATGTCGTTTTCACCTGATTCGTAGTGCTCTCCATTTTTAGCAATTCCTAAATCATCATGGTAAAAAGACTTTTTATGAATTGGATAAGAAATGCTTAAATTCAAATTAAATAGCATATTGCTATGTGCAGCAATGTTTCTAACAGTGTTTAACATTTTCAAAAAAGTAAGTAAATCTTTATAATTAATTTGGCAAAGATTAGATACTTCTTTTTTGTCTTCAATTTTCATTAAACTATAGAATTTTATAATATTTCCAAAAGTAATTAAAGTAGTAAACATCCATAGAGGAATGGTATTATATAGTTCTTTACATTCCTTTATATCTTTGTAATTATCAATATTTCTATTTAAATTATCATCTAATTTTTGCATTAAATCTCTATAAATTGGTCTAGTTTTATCATTAATATTAAAATTTTCTTCATTTAGATAATTGTAAACACCATATTTCTTAGAAAAAGTATTAGCTATGTATGACTTTATATTAATTTCAATAATAGAAATATAATTAAGCATTATATTTCTAAGTTCTCTGTCAAATTTGTAAACGGCATAAATTTCTTCAAAATAAGTGTCAGTTGTGCATGTTTCAATTCCATCTTTTTTAGAATTTTTTATATCAATGAATATATTTCTGTAACCAGTAATTAGGTTATAATAATTTTCTCTTAAAAGAATTTCTTTAGCTTCTTTTTCATTTTTTATTATAATATTACTAGACTTTATGATTTCTATTTGTTCATTTATATCTTTATATTCTAAATTCATATAAAATTTCATTCCTTTTTTATACATAATTATAAAAGCATTATTCTTTATTTTTCTGTGTTGTATCTTAGCTTTATAAGTAATTTAAAGATTCTTATAAAGTATTTCTATATTAGTATGGGCTTATATATTGTTATCTTCCTTATAAATATATGGTATATTTTTAATAATTTTTATGTCTGACTCTTTAAAGTTTTTATTAAGCTTATGTTCAATTTCATCTAGTTTTTCAAATTCTGCTATAGCAGGATGTAATTTTGCTAAAATATGTTTTGTGTCATTTATTTTTTCACGATATTTCTCAACATCAGCAACTGAAGCACTTTGATATCCATCGCTTCTCATATATGCTATCCATCTATTGTGTTCATTTTTTACTAATTCATTAAAAATTTTTTCATCTTGAAGTTTTTTCTCAAAGTTATTTAAATCAGTTCCAATATCACCAGTATATTCATCTTTTAATACTGAATAAATTTTGTATTTTATATGAGTTGCAGTTGCTCTCGAAGATTTTACATTATATTCTGTTTCATAATATTTTTCTAAATTAGTATCATCCGCATTATATATTAAATGTACTCTTTGAGACATATGCTCTATTTTAGAATCAATAATTGGATATTTGTAGTAAATATCATTAATGCTTCCAAAAGCATTTAAATTATATTGTGTTTTTTCATCAGCTTTCAAGTAATTTATTTGCATACTTTTTTCTACATCTTTTATCCAAATATTTATAAGTGGCTTATTGTTGTAATTTTCTTTATCTTGTAACAAAAAATATTTTCTTAAATAAATAGCTTCTTTTATGTTCATTTCATCATTTTGAAGGGTTACAACTATATAATTAATATTTTTTAATTTGTTTAGCTCATCTAATGCCTTTTGAGAGTTAATGTCTGCTTCAATAAAGTTGTAGTTATAATTTGAAATTAATTCAGGACACTCTTTAGTAAGTGATTCTTTTATGCTATTTGCTCGAATATCAATAATATTTATTTTTAGTTTATATCCTATAATCTGACCACACCATGTAATTATTTTTAAAAATTCTCTTCCAACTTTGCCACAACCTACTATTAAAACAGAAATCTCATTGTTTATAGCATTTAGATAAATAGGTTTATCTTGCAATAATTGTATAATAGTTCTTTCAACTTCATTTACAATTTCTAGTTGGATATTGCCTTTGTCAGTTGAATCTAAAATAATTCTAGAAACTTCATCATTTAATATAGTATAAATTTTAATTTTTTTATTTAATGATTTATTTTTTTCAATCAATCTTAAAGTTAAAGTTAAATTTTCATTTTCTATTTCGTTTACTAAATAAATAGTAATTGTATTGCTTTTTATCCTTTTTAAATTTATATTTTCTATTAATGAATAAAATTTAGTAATATTAAGCCCTTTCAAGTCATAATTTTTTAAATTTTCTTTATCACAATTTGCAAAAATAATAATTTTTCCTTTATCATATAAGCGTTTAGCTATAGTTACAGATTTTTCATTTAATTCTGAAAAAATTAATATATCTTTTTTTCTAGTAAAATATAGTTTAAATTTGGTTGTAAAATCACCTATAAGAGTTAATAAAAAAGATACTGTAAGTAAAGGCATTAATAATGTTAATAAATAAATTACGCCAATATAAATTGTATCAAATATATTTATTATCTGAAAATTATCAAGTATTCCTAAATTTTCATTTAAAATAATGGTTTGTGCAGAATATAAAATTGAATTTACTAGTTTTCCTATAAAATCTGGCTGTGTACTTAGCGGAAAAATTAATATAGCAAGTGAAGCTGTCATTCCAAGTATTGATATAGGTATCCATTTTTTTGTATCATTTATATTTTTTTTTGCTTTTATAACTGTAAGTATTAATATAATTATAGATAAAAGTAGAAATATATTATTCATATTTATATGGTTCCTTTCAAAAACTCTTATACTCTTATTTTACCACAAAAAGGGGTATTTTTTCAATGAAATTACATAATTAATTTCATATTTAAATTATTAAAAAATATTTACAAACAAATGTTTCTATGATATATAATAGAAAAGAACTTAAAGTAAAAATGGACTAGCCATAAAAAGTCAATAAATATTTATAAGAAAGGAGAAATCTATTTATATAAGTAGATTTAAGTAACTATGAAATTTGTACATTTAGCAGATATACATTTTGACACTCCATTTAAAACAATATCAGATAGAGCAGATTTAGGAAAGATAAGAAGATTAGAGCAAAGATCTGCTTTTAAAAAAGTAATAGAATTTATTAAAGAAAATGATATAGAATATTTATTTATTAGTGGGGATTTTTTCGAGCAAGATTATGTTAGAAAATCTACAATTATATATGTAAATAATTTATTTAAGGAAATAAATAATACTAAAATATATATTGCACCAGGAAATCATGATCCATATATGTCAAATTCATATTATAAGACTTTTGATTGGGCTGAAAATGTAAAGATATTCACAGAAAAAGCAGAAAAAGTGGAAAACCCGGAAGTAAATATCTATGGTTATGGATTTAATAATTATGAAATGAATGATAATCAATTAGAGGATATAAAAATTGATGATAAAAATAAAATAAATATATTAATTACACATGGAACAGTTATATCAGGAAATGAAATAAGTGGTATATATAATCCAATTAGTAAAAATAAGTTAGAAGAAAATGGATTTGACTATGTAGCATTAGGTCATATACATAAGAGAGATAATTTTTATCCAGGTTCTTTAATTTCGATGGGGTTTGATGAGATAGGAGAGCATGGTTTTATTTATGGAGAAATAACAAAAAATAAAGTGAAGACAGAATTTATAAAAGCAGATGAAAGAGAATTTATAGAAATTGATGTAGATGTTTCAGATATATATTCAGAAGAGGATTTAATTGAAAAATTAAATTTAATTGATACAGGTAATAATTTATATGAAATAAATTTAATTGGATATAGAAATTTTATTATTAATATTGATTTAAAATTAATACAAAAAAATATAATAAAAATAAAAGATTATACAGAATTAAAAATAGAAATAAAAGAAAATAATAATACATTAAAAGGAATAAGTATAAAAAAGTTAAATGAAAAATTAAAAAATAATGAAATTAATAAAAAAGAATATGATGAAATTTTAGAATTAATTATAAAAATATTTAATAATTAAAAAATAAATTAAAAAAATATTAAATAAAATAAAAAAATAAATATAAATAAATTATAAAAAAAATAAAAAAATAGAAAAATAAAAATAAAATTAAAAATAAATAATTATAAAAATAAAACATAAAGATTAAACAAAAAATAAAAAACAATAAAAAATAGATATATATAAATTGTAAAAATAAAATATAAAAAATAATAGAAAAAAAATAAAAATAAAATTAAAAATAAATATAAATAAATTATAAAAATAAAACATAAAGATTAAACAAAAATAAAAAACAATAAAAAATAGATATAGATAAATTGTAAAAATAAAATATAAAAAAAATAGAAAAAAATAAAAATAAAATAAAAAATAAATACAAATAAATTATAAAAATAAAATACAAAATTATAATATGATTTTTAAAATATTAAAAAGAATTCTATAAGATAATGTCTTAATTTTTACCTTTTTTATGAAATAAAAAAGATAAAAAGGTATACATAAAACGAGATAAAAAACCATATAAGATAAAGGTTAATAAAGAGATAAAGATTAAGTAAAAAAACGTAAATCCAAAAAGACAAGTTAAGAAATTAAAAAAATTAAAAAAAGAAAAATTTAAAGAAAACTATGGGAAATTGAATAAAAATGATTACATTTTTGAAATTTTTAGAGTAAAATTTAAAAGTAAAAAAATCAAAAAAACACACCCTGAAAGACAAAAAATAGTTAAAAAAAGTGCGACAAAATTGTAAATTGTCAAAAAAACAAATAGAGAGACGAAAAAACATCAACATCAAAATTTAAAATTGTGAGAAAAAATTACAATGTAATATGTAAAAAAATGGAATACTAATCTTTTATTTTATAAATAAAAAAATAAATAAATTAAAAAGGTAAAATAAAACAAAAAATAAAAAGATTAATTAATTAAAAAGATAAAATAAAACAAAAAATAAAAATATATTTAATAATTTTTATAAAGATAGGAGAAAAAAATTGAAAATAAAAAAATTAAAAATTAATTCTTATGGTAAATTAAAAAATAAAAATTTTAATTTAGAAAAAATAAATATTATATATGGAAAAAATGAATCAGGAAAATCTACAATTTTAAATTTTATTATAAATATTTTATATAATATTTCTAAAAATAAAAATGGAAAAAATTTATCTGATTATGACAAGTATTTACCTTGGAACGAAAATGAATTTTCGGGAAAAATTATTTATAAATTAGATAATAATAAGCAATACGAGGTTTTTAGAAATTTTAATAAAAAAAGTGCAGAAATATATGATGAAATGGGGAGAGATATTTCTAACAAATATAATATAGATAAAAAAATGGGAAATTTATTTTTTTATGATCAAGTTAAAGTTGATAAAGATACATTATTATCAACAGTAATTGCTTCACAGAATGAAACAAGAATTAATACTAATATGCAAAATATTTTAATTCAAAAAGTAGCTAATTTAGTTGAGAGTGGTGATGAAGAAATTTCATATAAAAAAGCAATTAATATTTTAGAAAAAACATTACTTACTGAAGTTGGTACTAACAAAAGTCAAGATAGACCAATTAATATTTCTAAAGAAAATATTATTAATTATGAAAATGAATTAGAAAATATAAAAAATATTAAAAATATTAAATATGAAATAGAAGAAAAAAATAAAAAAATAAATAAAAAATTAATTTATTTAAAAAATAATAAAAAAATTTTAGAAAAAATATTTGATATTTTTAATGATAAAAAAATAAAAAACGAAAAAATAAAAATAAAAGAAAATATTTATAAAGAAAATAAAAATAAAATTGAAAAAATAAAAAATATTAAAAATAATAAAAATAAAAAAAATAATAATAAAAAATTTTTAATTATTTTATTTTTTTTAATAATTATAAATATTTTTAATTTTATTTTTATAAAAAATAAAATAATTAGATTAATGATTTTTTTATTAATTCCAATTTTTATTTTAATAGTATTTATTAAAATGGTTAATAATAAAAAATATTATTTAAAAAATATTGATTTACCTGTAAAAACATTAGAAACTAATAATAATGAATTAAAAATGGAAATAGAAAAATTAAAAGAGGAATTAAATAATGAGTATTTTGAGAAAAAAGAAAGTTTAATTGATATATATGGAAAAGAAATTATTAATTTACTAGAAGATGAGAATATTGAGAAAAAGCTTTATGATAGTAATAAAGAAATTGAAAATTTAACTTTAGAATTACATAAATTAGAATTGGACATGGATAACATAGAACCAAAACTTGAACATTTGGCAGATTTAGAAGAAAAACTTGATTTAGAAAAATCAAATTTGAAAAAATTAGAAGATAGAGCCAGAGTAATTAATATAACTAAAAATCTAATTGAAGAATCTTATATTGAAATGAAAAATAATATAACACCAAAATTTAATATAAATTTATCTAAAAATATTGAAAAAATTTCAAAAGGAAAGTATAAAAATATTATTATAAATGATGATATATCAGTTGAATTAGAGAATGGCAAATATGTATCAATTGATAGATTAAGCACAGGAACAATTGAACAAATATACTTAGCACTAAGACTTTCTGTAATTGATGGGATTTCTACAGAAAGATTACCTATATTATTAGATGAAACTTTTGCTTTTTATGATGATGAAAGATTAGAAGAAACTCTGAAATTCTTAGCTCAGATTGAAAATCAAATTGTAATATTTACTTGCACAGATAGAGAAAAAAAGATATTAGAAAAATTAAATGTTGACTTTAATTATATTGATATAACTTGAAAGATTAAGGAAAATATTGTATAATAACAAAGTAGCTAAAATAAAATACATTTTATTAAGTATGAAAAGTGAATATTGAGAAAGGACATATATCTTTATGTTTGATAATTTAGAAGAGATAGAAAAGAAATTTAATGATTTAACTGAAAAAATAAGTGATCCGGAAGTAATTTCAAATCAAAATGAATGGCGAAAGATGATGAAAGAACATTCTAATTTAGAGCCAATAGTTGAAAAATATAGAGAATATAAAAAAGTAAAAAATGATTATGAAGAAGCAAAAGAAATGATGAACGATAAGGATATGAAGGATTTAGCAGAAGAAGAAATGCTTAGTGCAAAAGAAAAACTTCCTGTTCTTGAAGAAGAATTAAAAAAATTGCTAATTCCAAAAGATCCAGATGATGATAAAAATGTTATTTGTGAAATAAGAGCTGGAGCAGGAGGAGAAGAAGCAGCATTATTTGCAAGTACATTATTTAGGATGTATTCAATGTATTGTGATTTAAAGAATTGGAAACTGGAAGTGCTAAATGAGAATACTACGGAATTAGGTGGTATAAAAGAAATTTCATTTATAGTAAAAGGTGAAGGAGCATATAGTAGATTAAAGTTTGAGAGCGGAGTACACAGAGTTCAGAGAGTACCAGAAACAGAGGCTAGTGGAAGAATTCATACATCAACAGCATCTGTTGCAGTATTACCAGAAGTAGAGGATGTTGATATAGAAATAAATCCAGCAGATATAAAAATGGAGGTTTTTAGAGCTTCTGGAGCAGGAGGACAACATATTAATAAAACTTCATCAGCCGTAAGATTGATACATGTTCCTACAGGAATGGTTGCAGAATGTCAAACAGAAAGATCTCAAGTACAAAATAGAGAATATGCAATGAAGTTATTAATGTCAAGACTTTATGAAATTGAAAAAAGAAAAAGAGATAGCGAAATTGAAAGTGAGAGAAGAAGCCAAATTGGTAATGCTGATAGAAGTGAAAAGATAAGAACCTATAATTATCCTCAAGGAAGAATAACAGATCATAGAATAGGCTTAAGTGTATATCAAATTGAAAGCTTTTTAAATGGAAATATTGACTTTATGATTGATAATTTAATTGCGGCAGATACTGCAAATAAATTACAAGAAAGTGACGGTAATTCATAACAGCAAATCTATCGGATGTATATATTAAAAAAGAAGAACAACTAAAATTTAGTTGTTCTATTTTTTTATTTTTTTAATAAATTTTAGTATTAATGGTTTATAGGTAAATCCCAAAAAATCTAAATTTTAATATAAGGAGAATATGATTAAATATCATACGGAATATTATGTTAAAAATATCTTTATTAGGTTTATTTTTTGGAACAATAGGAACAACATTAGGTGGAATTATAGGAATTTTTACAAAAAGAAATTCTAATAAGTTTTTAAGTTTTGTATTATCATTTGCTTCAGGATTAATGCTTGCAGTAGTTTGCTTTGACTTAATTCCTGAAGCTTTAGAAATGACTTCAGTGTTTACGGTTCTTTTAGGAATAGTACTTGGCATTATTACGATGATAGGATGTGATGTTTTAGTTGATAAAAAATTTAGTACAAATAATTCAAATATAGGTAACATGAGTTTAATTAAAACAGGAGTAATTGTTAGCATAGGATTAGCTCTCCATAATATACCGGAGGGATTAGCTATTGGCTCTGGATTTGAAGCATCCGCTACGTTAGGTTTTTCTTTAGCTATTGCAATAGCTCTACATGATGTACCAGAGGGCCTTAGTATGGCTATACCAATGAAGAGTGGTGGAATGAATCCATTTAAAATTATGTTTTATGTTATATTATCTGGAATTGCAACTGGAATAGGAGCACTAATTGGTGCAATAGTTGGAAATATATCTATTGGTGTAATTGCGATATGCCTTTCTTTTGCTGCGGGAGCAATGCTTTATATAGTGTCAGGAGAACTTATTCCAGAGTCAAATAAATTGTATAGTGGAAGAATGTCTGCAATAGGTAATATGCTGGGATTTATAATAGGTCTATTTGCAATGATAATTACAGGATAATAAAAGACAATATTATGGTCAAGTGAAAAAGTAAATGCAATTCTGAAAAGTAAATGCAACTTGTAAGAGAAGAAGACAAGATTATTAAATAAAATTAAAAAATTCTCTTGCTTATTTTAAATTTATATAGTAAAATCATTACGAACAAAAGTTTTAAAAAAGAAGTTTACATATATAATAAATTATAGTAAGAAAGAGAGATAAAATATGCAAAATTTACTAAAAGAACTTAACCCAAAACAAAAAGAAGCTGTAGAAACTACGGAAGGACCATGCCTTGTTATAGCAGGTGCCGGAAGTGGAAAAACAAAAGTTTTAACATATAAAATTGCATATTTAATGCAAGAAAAAAATATAAAACCATGGAATATACTTGCAATTACATTTACAAATAAAGCTGCTGATGAAATGAGAGATAGAGCAGAAGCTTTAATTGGAGAAAATATAAATGATTTATGGCTTGGAACATTTCACTCAATATGTGTAAGAATTCTTAGAAAATTTATTGATAGACTTGGATTTGATACATCTTTTGCAATTTTCGATACATCAGATCAAAAGACTTTAATAAAGAATTGCTTAAAAGATTTAAATATTGATACAAAATTATTTACGGAAAAATCAATTTTAAATGAAATTAGTAATGCAAAAAATGAAATGATAGAACCAAAAGCATACATGGATGAATACAGTAATGACTATAGAAAAGGTATCATAGCAAAAGTTTATTCATTATATCAGCAAAGATTAAAACAGAATAATGCAATTGACTTTGATGATATTATTAATTTTACAATAAAAATATTAATGGAAAATCCAGATGTATTAGATTACTATTCAAGTAAATTCAAATATGTTTTAGTAGACGAATATCAAGATACAAATAAAGCACAATTTACATTAGTAACACTACTAGCATCAAAGTATGGAAATGTTACGGTTGTTGGTGATAATGACCAGGGAATTTATAGTTTCCGCCGGAGCAGATATTTCAAATATTTTAAACTTTGAAAAAGATTATCCTGGTACTAAAATAATTAAATTAGAGCAAAATTATCGTTGTACTGGAAACATATTAAAAACGGCAAATGCGGTAATTAAGCATAACGAAAATAAATATGATAAAAGACTTTGGACTGAAAATGAAGAAGGAACATTACCTTATGTTTTTTGCGGAGAAGATGAATATTCTGAATCTAATTTTATAATAGAGCAAATTAATAAATTAAGAAGAGAAGAATATTATAAGTATTCTGATTTTGCAGTACTTTATAGAATGAACTCACAATCAAGAGCAATAGAAGACAAGCTTAGAATTGAAAATATTCCATATAAAATAATTGGTGGATTAAAATTCTATGAGAGAAAAGAAATAAAAGATACAATTGCATATTTAAGATTACTCGCTAATCAATCTGATAACTTATCATTAGAAAGAATTATAAATGAACCTAAAAGAGGAGTAGGAAAGACAAGCATAGATAATGTTAGAGAAATTTCAGAAAAAAATGGAATATCAATGTATGAAGTTATAAAAAGAGCTGACGAATTTGTACCTAGAATTTATAATAATACAAGAGAATTTGTTAATGCTATAGAAGAACTAAAAGATAAAGAATGTTCAATAGCAGATTTAATTACAGAAGTGTTAAATAAAACAGGATATACAAAGAGTTTAGAAAATGAAAATACTGTTGAAGCAGAAAGTAGACTTGAAAATATAGAAGAATTTTTAACAGTAGCTAATGAATTTGAAAAAGAAGCAGTAGATAAATCATTAACAGAGTTTTTAAATGGAATATCATTAGCAAGTGATACAGATAATCTATCGGACACAGAAGATGTAGTTACTTTGATGACACTACATAGTGCTAAAGGATTAGAATATCCAGTTATATTTTTAGTAGGATTAGAAGAAGGAATTTTTCCAGGACATCAATCAATGGATAATCCAGCAGACATTGAGGAAGAGAGAAGACTTTTTTATGTAGGAATTACTAGAGCAAAACAAAATTTATTCTTAACTTTTGCTAGAAGAAGGACAATATTTGGTTCTACTAGTTATAATCCACCATCAAGATTCTTAAAGGAAATTCCAAAAGATATACTTGATGGGTATGAAGAAGCTATGGAGAAACAGGAAGAGCCAGAAGAATTTGAGGATACAAATTATTCATGGAACTATGGAAGAGGATATAACTTTGAAGATAAATTTTCTAGCAGGGGTGGAAAAGTTACAACATATAAGGTAGGAAAAGATTTTTATAATCAAAATGAAGGATATGATGTAGCAAAAAGTATCGGAATAAATACAGGAAGCTTTAAAAGTAGTGAAGTTAAGTTTGGAAGGTCAGCAGAAGGATTTTTAGCTTCACTTCAAGCAAAAAAATCTCCACAAGTGGATTTAAGTCAGTATAAAGTTGGACAAAAAGTATTTCACAAAAAATTTGGAGAAGGAGTAATTTCTAAATTAGAAGAAGAAGGGGAAGATATAAAAGTTGATATAGATTTTGAAAAAGCAGGACATAAGAGATTGATGGCAAAATTTGCTGGGCTTGAAATATTATAATAAACTCAGTTTTATAAAAAAATAATAATAATAAATTGATAATAAAAAATTGATAATAACAATTTATAATGATAAATTAATAAAAAAGAAGAAAGCCTAGAAGAATCTAGGACTTTCAAGAACTTAGAATACAGAATTAATTAAGCCTGATTTAAGATGTCTTTAACCTTGTTTAGTACGATTTCATGCATTTCTGCAATAGAAATATTGGTTGTGTCTAAAACAAAGTAAGGTACATCAATAGCACTGCAGAATTTATTAAGCTCTTCTCTATATGAATCCAAGAATGGATTATTAGAGAAAACAAGAATTTCACTTTCACTGTAAGTTGCTTCGGAACATCTTCTTTTGATAGAAACTTCGTTTGAAACATCTACTACAAAAAGAAAATCCGGTTTAAAAGAATACTTAGAATCTAAACCATATAAAAAGGTTTTTAGCATTTCTGAGTCTTCTTTACTGCAAACACCTTGGGTTACCAAAAAGTTTGCCCAAAATAGGGCATCAAAATAGCCACGATCAAAAAGTATAACATCTGCCGTAGAGAATTTAGCCTCGATTAGAGACTTAACTTGACCTTGTGCTATCCACAAATTCCGCTCCCATGTTTTCTTAGGAATATAGGTCGGAACAATCTCAGCATCCTCTTGTTTAAGTTCCACTTTCAAATTCATTTTTGCAAGTTCTTTAACTAGGAAATTAATTGATTCAGTTTTACCGGAATTCGGTGTACCTATAAATTCTATTGTTGTAGGTTTCCGCATAGTCATGTTGTAACCCCTCCACATATAATTGATAAGATATTTTTTATCATTAAATGGCATAAAAGTCAATAAAATAAAGAAAAAAATTGAAAAGTAAAAAAATTTAATATATAATTAGTTTATAATTTTTTATGAAAGGAGCAATGATTATTAAATAATCATAATATAAATAATATGAAACTAGATAAAATTGAGTATGCAATTTATTATGCTACAAAAGCACATAAAGGACAGAAAAGAAAAGTTGAAGATGTTGATATGATATTTCATCCATTTACAGTAGGAATGATATTACAAAGAAATAATTGTGATGAAGATACAGTGACAGCAGGTATATTACATGATGTTGTAGAAGATACTCCTCATACATTTGATGACATTGAAAGGGAATTTGGTAAAACCGTAAGAGATTATGTTTATGATGCATCAGAACCAGATAAATCTCTTGAATGGATAGAAAGGAAGAAACACACAATACAACAAATAAAGAATGCTCCACTTCCATCAAAATTAATTGTTGCTTGTGATAAAATTAGTAATTTACAAGATGTTTTATGCAATATTGAAAAATATGGAGAAGATAAAATAATCAGTAGAAACTATGAACAGCAAAAATGGTATTATACTAGTGTATATGAAAGTTGTATAAATGGGGTAGATAAAACACATCCTATTTTTGAAAGATATAAAAAAATATTAGAAGAAGTATTTAAATAATTAAAAAACTGCCTAATAAATTAGGCGGTTTTTATTTTTATCGCATTATCTTTTATTATTAAAGAACCTTTTTCTTGTAATACTGAAACAAATAATTCTTTATTAGAGAAAAATCTAGAAAATTCAGTAATATAACTATAAAAAGTACTAAGTTCATCTTGACGATTAGGTTTAAATAATAGCAAATAATACTTGTTATTATATAAATATAATTCAGTTTTTTTAGCTAGAGAAATTTTTTCTGGTATATTAATCTTTTTTATAAAAGAACAAAAATTATAATAGTCATCAAATTTTTCAAACTGATATATTAAAAAATTATCTTGTTCTGATTTTATAATTTTTTTAGGTTTAGCAGATTTTTTTACCTTTTTTACTTTTATAAGTTTTGTAATAGTGAAGACGAAAGTTCCATTATATAAAGCAACTGCATCTATTTTTATTTTATAATCTTTAGCATTAAATCCAACTTCATCATAGGCTTTATCAAGAATGTTTAAAATAGCATGCCTAGCCTCAGTAGAATTTGCAATAAAATCATCAAGATTATTAGTATTAGGTAACTCATCATTTGATAAAATAATCTTTAATTTATTTTCACTAAGTTTTTGAAATTTCATAAAAAATTGTATTCCTTTCTTGTTTAGGTTTAAAGCCTATTTTTTTATGAAAATAGTATAATAATTCATAACATATTAACCAAAAATTGTAAAGTATTAACAATATAACATAAAAGCTAAAAAAAAGAAATACTTTTTATAAAAATAACTTGAAAAATCTTACATTTATATATATAATGTTTCATATAAAAATATGTGTCCGTAAGATAAATGGAGGTAAAAATGGCTACAAAAGAAAAAAGTTTATTAATATTAATAATTTTTATATTATGTGGACTAGTAATAGGAGGATTAATAGGAGAATTATCATCAAATGTATCATGGCTTAATTGGCTTAGTTACGGTCAACAATTTGGATTATTAACACCAATAACTTTAAATTTAGGTGTTGTAGAATTAACATTTGGAATATCATTTAAAATTAATATTTCAAGTATAGTAGGAATAGTTATAGCTATATTTATTTATAGAAAATTCTAACGAAAATAAAAAATATATTATAAAAAAGACGAGCATATATTTAAAATTTTGGGGGCAGAAAGGAACTTTAATGCCACTAAAAATGAAAGAATTGCCACTACTAGAAAGACCATACGAAAAACTTGAAAAATATGGTGAAAAAGTGTTATCAAATGCTGAATTATTGGCAATAATTATAAAAACAGGAACTAAGGAAGAAAATTCTATTGAAATTGCAAATAGAATTCTTTTGATGTCTGAATCTTTAAAGGGATTATTAGAGCTCTCTATTGAGGATTTAATGAGCATAAAAGGAATAGGAAAAGTTAAAGCAATTCAATTGAAAGCTGTATGTGAACTTGCACAAAGGATGTCAAAAAAGCAAAAATGCGATATACAAATTAAATATCCAAAAGATGTTGCAAATTTATTTATGGATGAATATAAATTTGAAAAAGCAGAAACATTAAAATTAGTTGTTTTAAATAATAAAAATTATATTTTAAAAGTCATAGATATTGCAAAGGGAGTAATTAATCAAGTTATTGTTGATATAAAAGAAATTTTAAAAGAAGTAATTAGATTACAGGCAAATAAAATGATAATAGTACATAATCATCCAAGTGGAGATGCTACACCAAGCAAAAACGACATTGAATTTACTAAAAAGTTAATTAAAGCATCAGAAATTATGGATATAAAATTATTAGATCATATAATAATTGGTTATGATAAGTATGAAAGTATTTTTTCAAGAGGAGACATAAAAAATGAGATTGTTAGACTTTAGCTCTAAAGATATAGGCATAGATTTAGGAACAGCTAATATTTTAATTACTCTAAAAGGTAAGGGGATTATTTTAAGAGAACCGGCAGTCGTTGCAATAGACAATGGATCAGGAGATATAGTTGCAACAGGAAAAGAAGCTAAAGAAATGCTTGGTAGGACACCTGAAAATATTAGAGCAGTTAGACCTATGAAAGATGGAGTTATAGCAGATTATACGGGCACAGGATTAATGCTAAAAAATATGCTAAGAAAAGTTTGCCAAAAGTATAATGTAGGAAAACCAAGAGTTGTTGTTGGAGTGCCATCAGGTATAACTGAAGTAGAAGAAAGAGCAGTTCAAGAGGCTTTTTTGCAAGCAGGTGCAAAGGAAGTTTATTTAATAGAAGAACCAATGGCTGCTGCAATAGGAGCAGGGCTTAACGTACTTGAAGCAAATGGAAAAATGATTGTAGATATTGGTGGTGGAACAACAGAAGTTGCAGTTATTTCTCTAGGAGGAATTGTTGTATCAACATCAATTAAAACGGCAGGTAATGCAATAGATGAATCAATAATAGCTTATTTGAAAAGAAAAGAAAATATAGTAATAGGTCAGGCGGCAGCAGAGAATCTAAAATTAGAATTAGGGTGTGCAATGCCACTTGTTACAGAAATAACTAAGGAAATAAGGGGAAGAGATGTAGATATAGGACTTCCAAAAAATATAGAAATATCATCAAAACATATTGAAACTGCTATGGAGAAACCTATATCAGAAATAATAGAAGCAATAATTAATACATTAAGTATGACTCCACCAGAACTTGCGTCAGATATTTTACAAAATGGAATTTACTTATCAGGTGGAGGGGCTTTAATAAGAAATTTAGATAATCTTGTTATGATGAAAACTGGAGTAAAAACATTTGTGGCTGATTCTCCATTAGAATGTGTGGCTATAGGTGCAGGAAAAACATTAGAAAATTTTGAAAAGATGAAGAAAATAATTTTAAGAGGGAGGGCATAATGAAGAGTAGCAAAACTAGCTTTATTGGAATAATAATTACAGTAATAGTTTTAGTCATAATGGTTGTAATGTCAAATATTGGTACATCTCAAATGTATATGGCTCAAACCGCAGTTAGTAAGCTATTTATGCCACTTCAAAATGGTTTTATATATATAAAAAATAAGTTAACTGGTAATGATCAAGAAATAAGCGATATAGAGAATCTCAAAAATGAAAATTCAGGTTTAAGAGAAGAAAATTCAAAGCTTAAAGAACAAGTTAGAGAATTAGAAATATTAAAATCTGAAAATAATACACTTAAAGAATATGTAAATTTAAAAAATAAATATGCTGATTATGAAACAGTTCCGGCAAATGTTATTGAAAGAAGTTATAGTAACTATGACAAAGTAATAATAATAAATGCTGGAAAAAACGATGGAATAGAAGAAAATATGCCTGTTATATCTGAGTCAGGTTTAGTTGGAAGAATTCTATCCGTAACTGACAAAACATCAAAAGTACAAACAATTATTGATACCGCAAGCACTGTAAGTGCTACAATTTCAACCTCAGAGGAAAGTATATTATTAAAAGGAACTTTAGCGGATGAAAAAAATTTGAGAGCAACATCAATTCCAGTTGAAGCAAGTATTTTGCAAGGAGATGATGTTGTTACATCAGGTTTTGGAGGTATATTTCCTAAAGGAATTTTAATAGGAACGATTTCACAAGTTGTAAATACAAAAAATGAATTAGACAGATATGCAACCGTTAATCCAGCGACAGATTTCTCAAAATTAGAAACTGTCTTAGTTATTACTAATCAATAAATTAGAAATGCTTATTTTGATTAGTCAATATTTAATTAGAGATGGTTATTATTAATTAAGATTATATATAAATAAAAGGTAAAGGAGAAAGAATTGAAAAAGGTTAGGGGCACATTAATTATAGTATTAATATTCATATTGTTATATTTTTTTCAAATTAATTTTTTCTCATGGTTTACAATTAGAGGAGTAAAGCCTAATTTATTTGTTATATTATCACTATTTATAGGGTTATTTGCTGGCAAAAAAATTGGAGGAATTTGTGGGATTGTTTTCGGAACTATTTTGGATATATTAGTAGGAAGAAGTATAGGATTTACGGGCATTATTCTCGGAGCAATTGGGCTTTTAGGAGAAATCTTCGATAAAAATTTTTCTAAAGATAGTAGATTAACAATAATTTTTATGACAGCAGGTGCGACAATTTTATTTGAAATATGTATGTATGTTATAAATATAATAAAATTTAAAATAGAAGTAGAAATATTAGCATTTTCTATATTGTTATTTGTAGAAGTTATATATAATGTTATGATAGTAATTATTTTATATCCATTAATGAAAAAAATAGGATATTATTTAGAAAATATATTTAAAAACAAAAAATTATTAACAAGATATTTTTAAAAATTAGCTACTATATAAAGAAATTATAAAGATTTTATAGAAAAATTTGTGGAGGAATAATGAAAGAAAAGAAAGATACTAAATTAAGATTTAATATTCTTATTGCGATAGTCTACATTATTGGTATTATTTTGCTTGTAACATTGTTCAATTTGCAAATTGTTCATGGAGAAGAATATAGGGAAACATCAAATACAAGGCTAACTAGAGAAAAAACGATTACAGCAACTAGAGGGAATATTTTAGATTCGACAGGAAACAAATTAGTATCCACAAGTATGTTATATAATGTGGAAATCTATAAGACAAAAATTGATAATGACACATTAAATAATACACTTTTATTATTAGCAAAAACTCTTGAAGAAAATGGTGATAGTTATATTGATGATTTTCCAATAAATATAAATCCATTTGAATTTAAAAATATAAATGCTGAAGCTTGGAAAAGTGCAAATAAAATAGATAGTAATGCTGATGCAGAAGCTTCGTTTAATTTTTTTAAAGAAAGATATAAAGTAAAAGCAGAAAATGATGAAGATGCTAGAAAGATAATTACATTGAGATATTTAATAGAAAGAGATGGATATAGTAATACAAAGTCAGTAATATTAGCAAAAAATATTAGTAATACAAGCTATGCTAAATTTAATGAGATGAGTTCTGAATTTCCTGGAATTAGTACTTATACAGAGCCAACAGTTCTATATCCATTAGGGGAACTTGCATCACATATATTAGGTTATGTAGGTCCAATTTCGCAACCTGAATTAGAAGCAAATCCAGGTTATGATCAAAACGATATTATTGGAAAAACTGGAATCGAAAAAGTTTTTGAAAAATATCTAAAAGGACAAGATGGAATAAAACAGATAGATATGTCTGTTGAGGGTTTAGTTACAGATGAATATATTTCAAAAGAAGCAGTAACAGGAAGTGATGTAGTTTTAACAATACAAGCAGATTTACAAAGAGTAACAGAAGAAGCTTTAGCAAAAGATATACAAGATATGCAAAATGGGGTACTAAGTGATGCAAGAAATGCAAATGAAGGTGCAGCCGTAGTAGTAAATGTAAAAACAGGAGAGATTTTAGCAATGGCAAGTTATCCAAATTATGACCCTTCACTATTTACAGATGGAATAAGTCAAGCAAATTGGGATAATTATTTAAATGATGGAAGGCACCCTCTAGTTAATAAAGCGATTTCTGATAAATCTGCACCAGGTTCAACATTTAAATTAGTAACAGCAATAGCAGGTTTGGAAAGTGGAGCGATTGACTTAAATACAAAAATAAATGACACTTATAGATATACTTATTTTAAAGATTATCAACCTACATGTTGGCAAAGAGGTGGACATGGATGGCAAAATGTTGTGCAGGCTATAGAACATTCTTGCAACTATTTCTTTTATGAAACAGGAAGAAGAGCAGGAATTGAAAAGTTATCTGAAGTTGCAAAGGCTTTTGGATTAGGACAAAAAACAGGAGTTGAGTTGCCAGATGAAATAGCAGGAACTCTTTCATCTCCAGAAGTAGATAATGAATGGACTGGAGGAAAGACCATACAAACAGCTATTGGACAATTATATAATGATTTTACTCCTCTACAAATGGCAAAATATACAGCAATGCTTGCAAATGGCGGAAAAAATATAGATGTAACAATAATAAAATCCATTAATAAAAATGATGGTACGCAAGTTTCAAGAAACGAAATAGATACTTATGTATGTGAATTGCTTCAGAAGAATGAAAATAGTGGAAGTGACTTAGAATTAAGTCCAGAGATTATAGCAGCAATTAGAGAAGGAATGAAAGGGGTTACAAGCGACGATGCGGGAACTGCATATTCATATTTTAGAGACTTTAATATTCAAGTTGGTGGTAAAACGGGTTCTGCATCTACAAATAATGGAACAAATGCATGGTTCGTAGGATTTGCACCATTTGATGATCCAGAGATAGCAGTTGCGGTATATGTAAAAGATGGTGCACATGGAGGTTCTACTGCACCTGTAGCAAGATCAATATTTGCACAATATTTAGGAATGAATGCATTTCAAATAACTGAGGACACATCAGTTTCGTCTTATATGCAAAGTATAAGATAAAATATAAATAATAAATTATTGTTACTAATAATAAAAAAAATATTATATTTCTTTGTGGCTTGTTGTCGCTGAAAATGTCAAGACATTTTCGCTCCATTCGCGCTTCGCTTGGTCGCTACGCGCCACTGCAGAATTATAATATTTTTTTTAGTTATTTATTAAAAGTAAAAATAGAATAATATATAAAAATTTTTCGTGGACATTTTCTATATATAAAAAGAAAAGTAATGCAATAATAAGTAAGTCATCAGAGTATAATTTAAATCCAAAAATATCTATTTTTCCATCATTATCTAATATTTTTGATCACCACCAAATGAATTAAATAATTGAGTCATTTTTCCCATTTTTATTAATTTTATATATTCATCAAGTTTATCTTTTTTTGTGTCCCTAAGATAAGGCTTTAAAGATATAAGTAATTTACTCATATCATCATCATTACTATTTTTCATTTGAGACATTATTTTTTGAATCTTCATCATAGTTTCTATATCTATATCAGGCATACTATTATTTTGATTAGTTGAGTTAGAATTAATAGAATCATGGAAGTTATTTGAAGTATTAGAATTATTGGAATTATTAGAATTATTTGAAGTGTTAGAATTATTTGAATTAATTGATTTATTAAAATTAGAATTACTTGAATTAATTGATTTGTCAAAATTAGAGTTATAATTGCTTTTATTAATTGATTTATTATAGTTAGAATTATTATTGTTTTTATTATAGTTATAATTATTTTTTACATTATTTGTATTTGTTTGGGAATTAAAATTATTAGAGTTAGAATTTTGAAAATTATTAATTAGTTTTTTTATATCATCAGGAATTTGATTATTTTGAATCATAGACTGAGCCTTTTTTATCATTTCATTCATATCATTATCATTCATAATATGTACATTCCTTTCTTTATAAATCTATAATTAATCATAAAAGTATATTATATATATTTATTATATGAGAAAAAAATAAAATTGTTACTAAATTTTTATAATAATTATAATCAAATATTACTAAAAGGATTCTTACGCAAGTACGTTTTTGACCTGAAAATAAAGAAAAAAATCTAAGAAATTGCTAACAAAATGTAATATAAATTTAATATTATAACCTTGAAATGCCCTTCCGTAAATGCTTATAGATAATCTTAAAAAAATATGTATTGAATTTATTTTATTTGTATTTTAGTATTACAATAATTAAATTGGCTTTAATATAAATAAAAATATATAAGCAATTTGTCTGTAGGAGGAAAATATGAAGAAGCTTAAGGATATTTTTAATAAGTTTACATCATCAATTATATCGATAGTTTTAATTGGTTCTAACTTTATGCCGGTTTTAGCTTATGCTACGAATCAAATGAGTCAAAATGAAGATATATTATTTGATGTAACAATAAATAATGAACATTCCTATACAGCAAGCTTAGATGAAAAATTAACACTTGAGTTTAATTTATCTGTACAAGATGGTGGATATATTAAAGATGGAAGTATTTCTATAAGTGACAATAATTACAAGATTGGAGATATTCAAACTGATATAAATGAAAAAGAGGTTAAAAATTTAAAACAAAATGACTCAGGCAAAATGGAAATTGGACAAGTAAATAGTGGAAATCCTCTTAATTTTGAATTGCCAATTGAATTCGGAAAACAAGATTTAATGGAAAATGAGTATTTTAATAAAGAGAGCAAAGTACAATTAAAGGCTAACTATATCAATGATGCAGGAGAAGAAAAAAAGATTTCTAAAGAAGTTAGTCTTAATGTAAAATGGGATGAAGAAGCACAAGGGTATATTAATCAAGAACTTAAAAGATATTTAAAGTATGATAATAAAACATTAATTAGCTTTTTGATAACAGATGGTATACAAGATAATAAATTACCTCAATTAAATAAGGTTACTCAGGTTTTAGTGCCAAAAATAGCAGATGAGGAACCAAGTAAAATAATTGTTACAGGTGATTACTCAGATTATATCTATGAAAATCAAGTACTTGCAATAAAGAGTCCTGACGAATTTACTTGGAATTCAGCTAATGAATATTTAGTTACATATATATATGATAACCAAATGGATGAGACAACTTTATCAACAGTTGCATTAAATCAGATAAAAACTATAAATGATAAAACAATAGAAACAAAAACAGATGAAACATCTTTTGAGGTAAAAGATGAAATAGGTAACTTGCTAGAAACAAGCATAAAAGGAGTAGACGAATTAAGTAAAGGATATTTATACACAAACTTAAATAGAGAAGATAAATTAGAAACTTCATTTGAACAAAACTATCAAATAAATATTGGTCTAGTTGATTTTCTAGATGAAATTAAAGTATCAGAGAATGAAGAAAATACAGTAACTAGAAAAGTAACAGTAGATAAAGAAGAATTAATAAAAATTTTAGGTGAAGATGGAAGTATAAAAGTTTTAGATAAAGATAATAGTGAACTTGGAATTTTAAATAAGGATAATTTAGAATTAAATGTTGATAAAAATAGCTTACAGTATATTACTAGTAAGCCTATTCAAGAAGGAAATATAAATATAAATTTAAATAAAGTAATAAATCCTAATATGGAATATACAAAAGAATCACTATCAGAATTAAATGAAATAGAAAATAATATAGACATAATTGGTAACTATCAAGGAAATGAAATTTCAAATAATCATTTAGTAAAAAAATTTAACTTAGTTGAGCCATCTTCAAATGCAACAATAAGTATTAATCAAAGTGATTTATCTACAGTTGTAAAAAATGAAGATGTAGTTATAACTGCGACATTAGAAAGAAATGATATTTCAGATGCATTATATACAAACCCAGAGTTATTAATAACATTACCAAATCAAATAACAAGTATAGAATTAAAAGATGCAAAACTTTTATATGATGATGAATTAAAACCAGCAGATTTCAGAACAGAAGAAAATAAAATATATTTAAGATTAGAAGGAACCCAAACTGAATATAGTTCTATACCTACAGCAAATGGTTCAGTTATTAAAATTGTTGCAGATTTAGGATTAGATAATTTAGCAGTAAACTCAAATGAAAAAATTATTTTAGAATATACAAACCCAGAAAGAAATGAAATAAAATCAGTAGAAACACCTATTCAGATAGTTGCTCCTACAGGTTTTGTTATTGCAAATTCTGCCATGCAAGCAAAGAATTCAACTGCAATAAATAGTGATGAAGTATTTCAAATTGCAGCAAATGATGTTGAAAAGCAAATTACTTTGAAAGGAACTGTTGTTAGCAATCTTGAAAACAATGGAACAGGAGTGCTAATACTTGGAAGAGTACCAGCTCAAGAGACTAAATCTGTTGATGGATTAAATAATGATTTAGAATCAACTTATACAACTAATATAAAAACACCAATTTCAGTAGAAGGAATTGATGCAGATATATATTACTCAGAAAATGGTTCAGCAAGTTTTGATTTATCAAATTCAGATAATGGATGGACTCAAGAATTTAATACAAATGCAAAATCATATCTAATAGTAGCAAAATCAGAAGTTACTCCTGCACAAAAGATAGATTTTTCTTATGATATCAATGTGCCAAGCAATATAGATTATGAAAATAGAGCTATATCAATTTTTGCTGTATATTATGATAATAATGATAGTGAAGATTATAAAAATATAATTGTATCAAGAAAAATAAATATTGATACAGAAAATATTCCTATTATAAAAACTACAATTACAGCTAGCGATTATTATTCAGGTAATGTTATTAACTATGGAGATAATATAGGACTTGGAAGCTATGTAAAATATACAATTAATGCAACTAATGATGGAAAGAAAGCGGCAGAAAATGTAAAAGTAAAAATAGGAATACCAGCAGAATGTGGAGTATTTTATGAAATGTATGATGAAGAATCAGAGTTTTATGATTCAGACATATATACAACTTCTGAAATAACAAGAGAAATAGAAAGAATAGAAGCAGGAGAAACAAAACAAGTAGAAATCGTGCTATATATATCTTCAACAGCAGAAATAGGAAATAACATAGTAATAAGACCAGAAGTAACAGCAGATAATATGGCAGATATGAGTACAGCAATATATGAAAATACTGTAGCTGATGGAAATGTAAGCATAAAAATGTCAACTATGGTATTAAAGTCAGAGTATGAAGTGGGAAATGAGATAGAGTATAACTTAGAAATAAATGACAATAGTATGGAAGGCAAGAAAAACTTAGAAATAGAGATAGATATTCCAAAATACATAGAAATAAAGGATAGTAAAGAAGGGGAATATAATCAAAACGAAAGAAAATTAAGATTTAAAATAGAAGAGATAAATGTATTTAAATACTTAACATTTACAGCTGAAGTAGTTGGATCAGATGAACCAAATCAAGAAATATCTTTAACAGCAATAGGAAGATATGATGACCAAGAAACAAAATCAAATACAGTAACAAGATATGTAAAAGATACAAAAGGCATAAATGTAAATGTAAGCAGTAATATAGAAGGCAAAATGATAGATACAGATACAGTAGAATATTATATAGAAGTAGAAAACGCATCAAAAAAAGAAGCAGAAATTAATATTTATGATGAATTACCAAAAGAATTAAAAATAGAAAAATATATATTGAGAAATGGAAATAATGTAATAGAAGAAAATGTATCATTATCACCAAGCATAATAGAGAAAGTATCAGCAGGAAGCAGTATAAAAGTAACAATAGTTGCCAAACCATATAGATTAAACTTAGTTGAAGAAACAAAAGAAATAGAAAATAAAGTATCAGTAAAAGCAAATGGATTGGATGTAGGAACAAATAGTATTAAGCAAGAAATAGAAGGAACTTCAAATTTCAATACAGAGATTGCAGAAGAAGAAAATGTAAAAGAAGAAAAAAATACTTATGGTATAAGCGGAAGAGTATGGTATGACAAAAATAAGAATGGAAAACAAGATGATGAAGAAGTAATAAAAGGAGTAGAAATAAAACTATATAATGTCAATAAGTCAGAATATGTAAAAGATAATGAAGGAAAAGAAAAAGCAGTAATTACAAAGGCTGATGGAGAATATAGTTTTGAGAATTTAGAAAAAGGACAATATATAGTAATTGCTAAGTATGATGAAGATAAATATAAAATAGTAAATTATCAAGAAAACGGCTTAAACGAAAATGAAGACAATGACTTCGTACAAGCAGAAAAAGGAATGATTATAAAGGAAGATAAAACAGCAACGACAAATATAATAACAATAAAAGAAAAAAATCTTTATAACATAGATTTAGGATTAGTTGATCAAGATAAATTCTATATAACAGCAAATAATAAAATCTCAAAAGTAACAATATTAAATGGCGAAAAGAGTAAAGTTTATGAAGGAGAAGATATAGAAAAATCAAGAATAGACATAGCAGAAAAAGATAAAGCTATAGCAATAATAGAATATACTATAGAAGTAAAAAATGAAGGAAACATAGACGGATATGCAAAAGAAATAAGGAATGAAATACCTGAAGGAATGAACTTTATTTCAGAATTAAATAAGGATTGGTATGAAAATTCAAAAGGAGAAGTTGTAAGTAGAAGTTTAAGCAATAAGGTTATAAAACAAGGAGAAAAAGAGGAATTAAAATTAATAGTAACAAAAGAATTAAATGAAAATGATAAAGAATTAATTCATAGTACAGCAGAAATTAGAGAAACATATAATGAATATGGCATTAAAGAAATAAATGCTAAAGCTGGGCAAGTGGTAAAAGCGGATGGAATAGCAGACATATTAATAGTAAGAAGAGATGTATTAAAAGAGACTGTTATAATGATTTTTTTATCAGTAACAATAATAGGAGCATTGAGTTTATTAGGGGTAGGAATTTATAAGAGAGTAAGAGAATATGTATAAAAAATGCAAGGTAAAAAAAATGAAAATGATAATTAAGAAAAGAGAAAATACGAAAGAAAGGAGGATAATATGAGCAGAAAATGTCTTAAGAGAATTGTAGTTGTATTATTTAGTGCAATTATATTATTGATAATGGGAATTGAGTTAGTATCTAATAATGTAATACAAATAATGGAAGTTATAGAAGAAAGTAAAGATATACAAGATATATCAGCAGAAGCACCAGAAATAGCAGGAACATTATCAACTCCAACTAGAAATGGATATGGTCCTGATCAAATAATAACTGGTGGAAGTTTGAGTGGTGCAGATGCAAATCATCAATATCTATATGCACCTCGGAACATATTGTGCAGGTCATAGTTGGACAATTGCAAGAAGAGAGACTTATCAAGAAGGTGGAACTATAATTGTAGATCATGGAGATGGAGGGGTAGGAAGAAAACAAGAAACCACATATCAGCTTGCAAAAACAACAGAGATGGCACAAAGTATTGCTTATGCTAGAGTGTTTGGTGGAACTGAGGATGAAATTAATAGGTTAATATGGGCATCAGATCAATGGCTAGCATATACGGGGGAATCTTGTTTAGCACAAGGTTCAGCAAAATTGTCATTTACAACTAATTCTTCTGGAATACCAGGAAGAGCATATAGATATGCAAATTTTGTATATAGAGCACTTCAAAGTGATGGAACATTAGGATTGGTAGCTAATCCAGAGAATGAAGATGATGATAAATTAAAAATAATGGTAGATCAACAAGCAGATACATATACTTTAGGACCATACATTTTAAGTTTCCCAAATCAAAATACTGCAGTACATTGTGGAAGTGGGACATTAGGAGATCTTGTATGGGATGAAATAGTGCATAATTATTCTGGAAAATTTGTAACTGCTTCAATAGATGTAACTATAACTTTTCAAAATGGTACACAAGACCAAAATGCAGATATAGAAGTAATAGATGCAGATGGAAATGTAATACAAGAGAAATTCCCAAAATTTGGTCAAGAATTTTATGTAAGATATAAAACATCAAAAGATGCAGAAATAGTAGACAGAATAAATCCAAGAGTACAAATTGAATATTTAAAAAAGATGACAAGAGATGGAACTAATCCTCCATTATGCTATTACTATGAACCTATTAAATTTAAATATTCTATGATAGAGGATCCTGCTGATATGGTAAAAAAAGCTACAACGAATGCGACAGAGGATTCAATGGCACATAATGGTAAATGGGGCAGATGGGTATACTTGCTTAAGGGAGTTAATATTCATAGAATATATTTATCAGGTAGAAATGAAGACTATATGGTTGGTGAAAATGGATATACATTTGAAACATCTAAATTATATCATATGATGGAAACTAGTTTACGATACTATTTGAAAAAAGCCTTCCATGATATGGGAGTTGGAGGAAGTTCAATAAAGGAATCTACAGTCTTGGACATTAGTTGGAACTTTCATATTGGTTTGTATATTTTTGGTAAGGGTGATTTTATTGAAAATGGTTCCTATACATATAGCACATCAAAGAAACAAAAACTTGTTCAGAATGGGTATAAGGAAGTAACTCGTAACGGTCAAACATATCTTGTACCAGTATATGAAAGAAAAACCTTTTATAAAGCAACTGTTTCAGGAGCTGTTAATGAATCTACTGAATATGACTATGAAACTGAAAAAGATGCAATAGATGCAGTTTGGGACAAAATAAAGAATAATATTGCAGTAATGATTAGAATAGAGGATGTGTTAACTATATTTGAAGAAGATTTGTCACAATTGTTAAAAGTACAACCACCAGTTAGATTATCAACAGTAATGTCTAAATCAGTTGTAGAAAAAAATATGATAATAATTCCAAGTGGACCAAGCGGACCAGGTGGACCAAGCGGACCAGGCGGACCAGGTGGACCAAGTGGGCCAGATGTACCAGCGACAGATCCATCAGGTGCAAAAATCTTTAAAATGGGTGGAAAAGAAGTAAATATGTATATAGGCGGAAATGTATGGCAAGACTTACCGTCAATAAAAATAGGAGACTTTACAGGAAAACGAGCGGATTCCTCTCTGTCTATGGCTGGAATACAAGTAGAACTATTTGATACAAGCCATAATAAGGTTGTTGCAAGAACACTAACTGATGAATCCGGAAAATACGGTTTCCAAAAAATAAATCCTCTGTTAAAGTATAAAGTAATATTTACTTATGATGGAATGAGATTTGAAAATACTAAGTATACGAATGATTTAAGTGGAGGATATTCAACAGCATCAGAAGAGCTGACAAGTCCAACCACAAGAACAAACTTTAATGATTACTTTGATAGAATAGAATCTTCACCACAGAATTATCGAAAAGATGGAGAGTGGAGGAAAGCTTATGGATTATACAGCAAGTTAGAAGATGCAAATGAAGATTACATAAGTTATTCTAATGAAGGAACAAATGAGGGAGCATTTAGATATTATGATGCATTAGAAATATTTAAAAAATTGGCAACTAATTCCCATAAAATTAATTCAGATAATGAAGATAGCATGAAAAATTCATATTATAAAGTTGGAACAGGAATGAATAATGGGTATTATGTTACAGTAGATTTGGGATACAAGGATATAGAAAGTGAATTTAAAGGTGAATTAACAGGATTAGGAATGTCAGACGAAGAAGCACAAAATGTATGGCAATATATAAATGATACTTTAATACAATCTACAACAGTACCGTATCCAGAACAAAATAAATTTGTATTAGAAGATGTAGATGGAAGACCAGCAAGTGGAACAGTTATTGGATATGATTATTTATATATAAGTAGTAGAGATCAAAGCAGAAATGTAGATTTTGGAATGAAACTACGTACAAATGCAGACTTATATTTAGCAAAAGATATATATAAAGCAACATTGTTAGTAAATGGTAAGAAACAAGAATACTTTTATAATAAAAAGAAATCAGAAACAGATGCAGAAGGAAATTGGGTAATAAACTTACAGACAGGAACTTATGAGTATAGTTCTGGAACATCAGATGCAAGTCAAAGAGCAAATAATGAAGATTATATTGGTGAAAGTTCAGGAGGAAATATATATACAAGAGAAATAAGAAAATCTGAATATTTGTATGATGGATCAGACATAGGAAGCTCAGATGCAAAGAATTTACAAGCATTTATAACTTATAAGATAGCAGTTAAAAACCAAACTCAAGATGTATGGACAAGTGTAGATGAAATAGTAGACTATTATGATTCAAGTCAATATTATAGTATTGTAGATTTACCAAATAGTACAATAATAAAAGAAAATACATATATAGGCGATTCAAAAGGAAACAAAATATATGATTTACATGTAAGTAGTGAATCTATATATTCTTCAAAATATGGTGGCATGAGTGGATATTATAGTGAAAGTAACAACATAAATGGAAGCCATGATTATAACTCAGTATATTTAACGGGAATAAGATCAGTAGAAAGTGGCAATATGGGTGGAAGCAGATTAATGCCTGGAGAAATAACTTATTTATATATAACATTTAAAGTTCAAAATGATCCAGATACAGGAAAAGTAAAATTAGATCAAAAAATGGAAGATTTACTAAATGACAATATAAATGATAATACAGACTTAGTAGGAAAAAGAAATATAGCAGAAATAAATGGATATTCTACATATTTTGGTTCATCAGGATCTAGAAAAGCAGGAGTAATAGACTTAGACTCAAATGCAGGTAGCTTAAAGCCTAGAGATTTAAACGCAGATGGAGATATAATTTCATCACAAGATCCAACTGAAAATAGACTAGAAGATGATGAAGATAAAGCAAATAATATAAAATTAAAAATAAACACAGATGAAGAAGAAGAGCGAAGTATTGCAGGATATACATTTGAAGATGCAAGAACAGAGATTTCGAACGGAGCAGTAATAGGAAATGGAAAATATGATGAAAATGACAAAGATTTTGAAGAAAATGCAGATAAGAAAATAAATGGAATAACTGTTCAATTAGTAGAATTAGTTAAAGAAGTAGATGAACAAGGATTTGTAACCGGAAATTATGAAAAAGAATATATTTGGTCAAGAGTAACATATACAAAAAATGGAAGTACGTGGGACCAACATATAGATGATACAAGATATTATAGTGGAACAGAAGGAGGTCAGGTAATATTATCTGGACAAGGAGTATTTGCAGTAACTCCAAGTACACTAAGTAAAGATGCAGGAGAATATAAATTTGATTCAGTACCACCAGGAGACTTCTTTGTAAGATTTATATATGGAGATACAACACAAACTGTATTGACTAATATAACAGATACAGGAGAAGGATATACAGATAAATATGGAACAAAGGACGAAGTGCAAGAATTATTTAATAAATTAACAGATGAACAAAAAAATGCCTTTGTACAGGGTGCTAATGAAAAGATAAAGATAAATGGAGCAAGTGAAACTAATGGAACTAATATACCAGAATACCAGAGAATATTAGGAACAAGTGGACTAAATAGTAGATCATATACCGGACAAGATTACAAGTCAACAATATATCAATTAGGAGTAAATCAAAACTCTGAAGTAAATAATTATAATGGAATAGTTGGTTATACTAATACAGAATTGCAAAATTATAATAGAAGCAATGTAAATGATAAGGATTCAATGTATTTTTATAATATTTATCAAAGTGATAAAAATACCATAAATTTAGATGGAATATCAGATGCAAAAGACGTATATTCATATAGAATGGACGAAAGAAACTATTCATTAGGAAGTACATCAAATCTAGAAGGAGATATGCAAACATTAAAGAATCATAGAGCAGAAGTATTAGCATCTGGAACAAAATTAGTAACAAAAGCGGAAGAAATCGATAAAGGTACTATGTTAGAAGATGCAGTACGAATTCAGAGAGATGCAATAAAAGAATTAATAGAAAATACGACAATGGTTTCACAATCAGGAATAATAAATATGGAAGTAGAATACAACAGACAACAAACAGACGTATTTAATGCTCAATCAAAACAGTATGTACAAAATTTGATTTATAAATTAGAAGATTTAGATTTAGGATTAACTGAAAGACCAGAAGCGCAATTACTATTATCGAAAGAATTAACTAATGTACAAGTAAAATTAGCAAATGGAAGCATATTATTTGATGCAAACCAATCAGTACGAAACTTAGTTTATGGAAAACATAAAGTATACGGAAAAGATGAATACTACCATAATGTAGGAACAGATAGTAATCCAGGATATAGATTAAGACATGATATACAACGTGCAATAAAAGATAGACAAGAAGAATTAGTTTTAGCAACAATGGATGAAGAAATCATGAGTGGAGCAAGAATAAGATTAACATATAAGCTAAGTGTAGATAACATAGGAGAAGTAGACTATTTAGATACAGATTTCTACTTTAAAGGAAAGACTAATAACACAAACTGGGGTAACGTATCAAAGACAAATGCATTAAATGTACTTGATTATGTATCAAATGAAATGAATTTTGAAGTAAACTATCAAAATGATATAAATGATTGGAAACTGATAACAACTGATACATTATTAGGAACAAGTCAAGACGAAACAGCAGAAATGTCAGGAAGTTATGATGCAGAAACGCTAAATAGAATAAAAGAAGATAATGACTATGTTAATAGCTATTTTAAAGAAAATTTAGACACATATAATATATTAATAAGAACAGGAAGGTTATCAGGAGACTTAATTCCAAGAGCATTAGAAACTGATTTAGAATACTTATCAAATTCAAGAAGAGAAGTAGGTTTAACTTTATCAACATTATTATCAAATACATTAGCAGATAAAAACATAATATATACAAACTTAGCTGAGATAATAGAAACAAGCAATACATGGGGAAGAAGAATGGAATTAAGCAAAGTTGGAGATGAGCAAGCACCATATCAATCTGCAGAAGATAAATCGATAGATGAATCAACTGTATGGGTAAAACCAAAAGGACCAGATTCAGATAGTGGTCAAAAAGTACAAATTCTAGCACCAACTGGAGAAAACAAAGATTATCAAAGAACTGCAATAATAATAATATGTGTATTAGGAATAATAATAACAGGTGTAATCTTCATTAAAAATAAAGTACTAAAAAATAAAAATTAAATTGATGAAATGCTTTAAAATATAATTAACAAAAACAAAAAAATGCATAAAAATTCCACAACTTGGAGAAAATATGTGAAAAACATATTTAAAACCAAGGAGTGGAATTTTTTTTATGTGCCTCCTAGAGAAAGGAAAGATTTTTTTATGAATAAAAATTTATATACTAAAGAAGCAATATTGAACAAAAAAGAATTAGAAAATTATTTAGCAAAGTTTGCTTCAAATAATATAGTAGAAAATAATTCTAGTAAAGACACATATCCAATTCCTAGAATGAAAGAGAACTGCAAGTATATATCGCTTGTGTATACTCTTTTAAATGAACATATAAAACTTGGTATACCAATCCATCCAGCAGGAGAATGGATATTAGATAATTTTTATATTATTGAAAGAGTAGTGAAAACAATTGAAAAAGGTTTAAGTGTAAAAGATTATACAAGTTTACCAGGACTAGCAGAAAACGGTTTTGCAAGGATTTTTGTATTAGCAAATGAGATAGTATCAAATACAGATGCAAAAATAGAGCAAGTTGATTTAAAAGATTATTTATCAGCATATCAAACTCAAAAAAGCCTCACTATGAAAGAAATCTGGCAGGTACCATATTTCCTTCAAATATGCATTGTTGAGAAAATTAGACATATTTGTGAAAGAATTTTTATTTCGCAAACAGAAAAGTTCAAAGTTGAAAACATGATACAAAGAATTTTAGAAGATAAACCGGGTAAAAGCATTAAATTATCTGTTGATGGCGCTTATCCTTTTATTGAGTATATGTCATATAGATTGAAAAGTTATGGAAAAGATGGGATTCCATATCTTGAAGCGTTTGAAGAGCAAGTAAATAAAATGGGAGTGACTGTTTCGGAAGTTATTAATAGAGAACATTTTGATATTGCAGTAAAAAAACTTTCAATCAAAAATTCTATTTTGAGCATTAGAGATATTTCAAGAATGAATATGCTTACAATATTTAAAGAAATAAATGTTGTTGAAAATATATTAAATAAGGATCCATCAAAAGTATATCCTAAGATGGATTTTTCAAGCAAGGATTATTATAGAAATAAAATAGCTGAAATGGCAGAGAAAACAAAAATCTCAGAGATATTTATTGCAGAAGAAATACTGAAACTTTGCCAAAAGAATACAACAGAAAAATTCAAAAAAGATAATAAGAATGCAGAAAAAAATAATAAAAAGAAAACTCATGTTGGTTATTATTTAATTGATGATGGCGTAAACGTTTTAATTAATAGGTTAGTTGGAAAAAAAATAAAATATATATCAAATGACACTAAAGCAAAATTATATGTTTTTGCTATTTATTTGCTTACTTTTGTACTTACAATAATACTTTCAAGAGTTGTAGGATTATTAGCTATTTTGTTATTTATTCCTGTACAAAATGCGGTAACTCAAATTGTTCAATATTTTTTAAGCAAAATTACTAAGCCAAAGCATATTCCAAGAATCGATTTACATGAAAATATAGATAAAGAAAATGCTACAATGTGCGCAATACCAGTTGCTTTAAAATCAAAGGAAGATGTAAAAGAAGTTTTTAGAAAAATGGAAGTTTATTACTTAGCAAATAAGTCAGACAATTTATTTTTTACTTTGCTTGGCGATTGTAGTTGCAGTAGTATTCAAGAAGAACGATATGACAGAGAAATTATTAAAGAGGGTTTAAGTTGTTCTAAAAGATTAAATGAAAAATATGGAGAAATTTTCTTTTTTATTTACAGAAATCGTGAATGGATAGATAGTGAAAGATGTTACATGGGATGGGAAAGAAAAAGAGGAATTCTTAATCAATTCAATGAATTTTTAATTACTGGAAATTCAAAATTTGGAACGAACAATTGTAATATAAAAAAGCTTCCAAAAATTAAGTATGTAATTACGATAGACTTTGATACAAATCTAGTTATGGATAGTGCTTTTAAATTAATTGGAACAATGGCTCATATTTTAAATAAGCCAGAAATAGATAAGATTAAAAATAGAGTATATAAAGGGTATGGTATAATTCAGCCAAAAGTTGATTTTGACATTGACAATGGTAGAAAAACTTTATTTACAAGACTAATGTCAGGGGGTTCGGGAACTGATATATATGCTAATGCAACTTATGACATATATCAAGATACTTTTGGCGAGGGAATTTTTACTGGAAAAGGAATATATGACCTAGAAGTTTTTTATGAAGTTTTAAAAGATTCAATTCCAGAGAATATTGTTTTAAGCCATGATCTTTTAGAAGGAAGTTTTCTAAGATGTGGCTTAGCTAATGATATTTTTTTAATAGATGGCTACCCATCAACTTATGATGCTTATAAAATAAGGAAACATAGATGGATAAGAGGAGATTTGCAAATAGTAAGATGGCTAAATAGCGGACTTAATTTTTTGTCAAAATATAAAATTTTGGATAACTTAGTTAGAAATTCAAATGAAATTTTTATTTTTCTAAGTTTGGTAATAGGGATGATTTGCTTCTGTACTCCTAAAATAGTGATTCCTTTAATACTACTTGGAACGCCAACTATAATCAGACTCATAGACTTATTTATAAACAAAAAATCAGGAGTAATTAAAAATAAAATGTTTGCTCAAAATTTTACAGAGATTGAGCAGACAATATTTAGATATATTTTAGATATTATACTTTTACCAGATACAGCTAATGTAGCATTAAATGCATTTGCAAAGTCATTTTATAGGATGAAAATATCACACTTACATTTGCTAGAATGGACAACAGCGAAAGAAGCTGAAAATGCTTCTAAAATGGGAATATTAAATTATTACTCTTCTATGATTTTTTCAGTAATAGTAGGAATTATAAGTATAATGTATCCATTTTCATTTTTATGGATTTTTTCACCATTAATTGTTTATTTGATGAGCAGAAAAGAAAAAGAAAACGCTGAAAAGATTTCAAGAGAGAATACAAAATATTTATATAATTTAGGAGAAAAGACATGGAACTATTTTAAAGAAAATATGACTAATTTCCTAGTAAATGATAACTATCAAGAAAATAGGAGAGAAAAGGTTTTAAAAAGGACATCATCTACTAATATTGGACTTGAACTATTATCAATTATTGCAAGTTATGACTTAGGATATGAAACTGAAGAATATGTTATTGATTTGCTAGAAAACGTAATAAAGTCAATAGAGATATTACCAAAATGGAATGGACATTTATATAATTGGTATGATACAGAAAATTTGATTCCTTTGTATCCTCTTATGGTTTCGACAGTTGATAGTGGAAATTTTGTGGGATATTTGTATACTTTAAAACAATTTCTAATTGAAAAATTTGAAGAGATTATTAAAGAAGAGCTAAATACCAAAAAAGCAAAAAACAATAAACAATATGATATAAATGAACTAAAAAATAATAAAGAGACAAATGAAACCAAAAATAAAAAACAGGACAATATAAACAAAATAAAAGATAAAAATAATTATAAAATCAAGCTTAAAAGCTTGATTGAAAAAGTTGAAAAGTTAATTAATGATACTGATTTTAGCAAATTATATGACAGTAGTGTTGGGCTATTTTCAATTGGTTTTAATTGTGAAGAAAATAAATTATATGATTCTTATTATGATTTGCTTGCATCAGAATCAAGACAAACAACATTAATTGCAATTGCTAAAAAGGATGTTCCTAGCAAAAGCTGGGCTTCTTTAGGAAGAACATTAACTGCTTTAAAAGGTCATATTGGTCTACTTTCATGGGGAGGAACTGTATTTGAGTATTTAATGCCTAATATAATTATTCCAACTTATGATTCAACTTTAATTGATGAGTCTTGTAAGCTACTGATTTTAAGCCAAAAAGAATATGCTAATAGCCTAAAGATACCTTGGGGAATATCTGAAAGCTCTTATAGTTTAAAGGATTTTAAAGGGAACTACCAATATAAAACATTTGGAATTCCATGGCTCGGACTAAAAAGAGGGTTAGTAGATGAAATAGTAGTTAGTCCATATTCTACAGCTTTAAGCTTAACAGAAAATCCAAAAGATGCTATAGATAATTTTAAAAGATTAGAAAAAGAAGGGGCTTTGGGTAAATATGGATTTTATGATGCAATTGATTATTTGCCTAAAAAAGAAGTTATAAAAGTTTTTATGGCTCATCATCAAGGAATGATTTTAGCGTCAATTGACAATGAACTAAAAAATAATATTTTTCAAAAAAGATTTATGAAAAATCCAGAAATGGAAGGAATAAAAGTATTATTACAAGAAAGAGTGCCAGCTAATTTAATTATAACCAAAGAGAAGAAGGAAAAGGCACAAAAAATAAAATACAAATTATATTATGAACATTCTTTAAGAAATACAGGATTAAATGTAATATCAACAAGTAAATATACAACTATTAATTATCAAAATGGTAACGAAACGAATTTATTAGATGATAATGTTTTAACAAATAACAATAATATTTATATTAAAGATATAGATTCAAAAAAAGTATGGAGCTTAGTAAATAGTAAAATTGAAACTAGTTTTAAATCTTATGCAAGTGAATATAAAATTGAAAATGGTAATTTAAAAGCGATAATAAGAAATACTATAGTTTCAGATTTGCATTTAGAAGTAAAAGAAATAAAAATATCAAATAAAGGGTTAAATGATTTAAATTTAGAAATTACAACATCTGCAGAGCCATTACTTGTAAATAAAAACCAATATGAAGCGCATCCAGCATTTGAAAATATGTTTATAAAATTTAAAAATCTTGATGATAAATTGATAATTTCTAGAAATAAGAGATTAGCTAATGATAAATCTATTTTTTTAGTAACAACACTATATGGAAATGAAGGAAGTATGGAATTTGAAATAGACAAGGAAAAATTTATATCAAGAAAGAATAATGGAATTCCTGATAGTGTAAGCAAATCGTGCCCATTTAGTAAAAAAGATGGGAATGTAATAAATCCAATAATAGCAATGAGAAGAATAATAAATGTTAAACCAAATGATACCAAAAAATTATATTTAATTTCTTCTGCTGAATATAATGAAGATATGGCTATAAAAAATGTAGAAGAGTATGAAAACATACAAAATTTAGAAAGAGCTTTTGAACTTTCAAAGGTTCAAACAGAAGCAGAGATAAGATATTTAGGAATTAAGGGAAAAGATATTTCTCTATATCAAAAAATGCTTAAATTCTTATTAATTCCAAATAAAATTGAAATAGATGACAGAACTTTAAGTACAGATTTATCTAATGAAAAAATATGGAAATATAGAATTTCAGGTGATTTTCCTATACTTCTAGTTTTAATAAACGATTTAAATGATTATTATGTTGTAAAAGATGTTTTGAAAGCTTATGAATTTTTTAGGAGCAAAAATATTAAAACTGAATTGGTAATAATTTCAAAATCTAACATTAAGGAAAATTTAGAAGACAGCAATATGACGAGATTTTTAAATAAAAGAGAAGGAATATTTGTTATAAAAGATATATCAAGAGAAGACAAAAGATGCTTACAAGCAAGAGCAAGTTTAATTATAGATGCCCATAATGGCACTTTAGAAAAACAAATTTCTATGTTAGACGATAGTATAAAATCCGATATTTATGCAGAAGATGGTATGAATATAGCAGATGAAATCAATCATAAGTCAAATGATGAAGAAAAAAATATCATAAATGAAAAAAATCTTGAATTATATAATGGTTATGGCGGATTTAATAATGATGGATCAGAATATTGGATAATACAGAGTAAAGATAAGAGATTGCCTGTGGCATGGTCAAATGTATTAGCAAATAAAAATTTTGGTGCAGTAGTAACAGACTCAATGGGTGGATTTATGTGGTATAAAAATAGTAGAACAAATAGAATTACAACTTTTTCAAATGATAGTTATATGGATAGGCCATCTGAAAAATTTATTTTAAGTATGCATAGAAAAAGTAACAAAAATAAAGAGGTAAAAAAACATAAAGAAATTATTGACAATGCAGAAGACCAATCTATAAAAGAATGGACATTGACATTTAATGATAGTAAATCAGAAGAAGAATATATTACGTGCTTTGGATTAGGATATGCAAAATTTATATTAGACAATGGTATTTATCAAGAATGTACACAATATGTACCAATTAATGATAATTGTAAGGTGAGTATTATAAAGCTAAAAAATAATATTGAAAAGGAAATCTCATTAAAAATAAAATATGATTTGGATTTGCAAATAGGAGAAAAAGTCTCTGACAATAGGTTTTTGAGTAGTATATATAAAGAAAGTTTAAATATGAAATTGATAAAAAATCTAAAGAATCCGTCTGAATATATTTATATAACAAGTAATGAAAAAATAAATGAATTAAATGAAGCTATTATAGATTTAAAACCTGATGAAGAAAAGGAAATAGTTTTTGTTATTGGTGCAGAAGAAACAGAGATGGAATGTCTAGATAAAGGAACGAAATATATTACCAATTATAATAAGGAATTAGAAAATACAGAAAAATATTGGAGACAAGAAACAAATAAAGTAACCAGTAAAACACCTTTAAAAAGTTTTGATATTATGCAAAATAATTGGTTAGTTTATCAATCACTTGCATCAAGAATGTATGGAAAAAGTGGATTTTATCAAGCAAGTGGTGGCTATGGATTTAGGGACCAGTTACAAGATAGCTTAGGAATGAAATATGTAGATATAAACATTTTAAAAGAGCAAATATTAATGTGTGCAAAACATCAGTTTTTTGAGGGTGATGTAGAACATTGGTGGCATGATGATTCTGATTTGGGAATAAGGACTAGATATTCAGATGATTTATTATGGCTTCCTTATGCAGTTTTAGAATATGTTGATTTTACAGGAGATTACAGTATTTTAAATGAAGAAGAATATTATTTAAAAGCAGATGAACTTAATGAAAACGAGGAAGATAGAGTAAGTATTTATAAAAATTATGAGAACAAAGGAACAATTTTTGAACATTGTATTAAAGCAATAAAAAGAGCATCACAATTTGGCAAAAACGGTTTGCCACTTATGAAATCTGGCGATTGGAATGATGGAATGAATAAAGTTGGAAATAAAGGTATTGGAGAAAGCGTATGGCTTGGATTTTTCTTGTATGATATTTTGATAAGATTTGTTCCATTAATTGACTATGAATCACAATTTTTAAAACATAGAGGAGTGAGTAAAGAAGTAGCAATTGCAATAAATGATAATTCGGGTGAACAAAAAGCAAAGGTTGAATTTATACAAGATGTAGATAATATGAATTATCAAGAATTAAAAGAAGAGTTTATTGAAAGTTATGAAAATCTTAAAAAAGCATTAAATTCAGTTGCCTGGGACGGTAGATGGTATAAAAGGGCATTTGATGATGATGGAGTTGAAGTAGGTAGTATAAATCAAGAAGAATGTAAAATCGATAGTATTGCGCAGAGCTGGTCAGTAATATCTAATGCTGGAGATAATGATAAGAAGTTTATTTGTTTAGAAAGTGCAGAAAATTATCTGATAGATAATGACAATAATTTGGTAAGATTGTTAACACCAGCTCTAGAAAAAAGAAATTTGGGATATATTTCATCATATCTAAAAGGACTTAGAGAAAATGGTGGTCAATACACACATGTATGTTGTTGTTAAGACAGTTCTTCGAACGAAGTGAGTTAGAAATGTCTTATGCAACTGAGCGTAGCGAAGTTGTATACCTTAGAAAAAATATTGATACTCTTAAAATACATATATTACGAAAAAGTTCCGTAAACGGAAAAAATTTGAAATAAAAAAACAAAATGAAAAATGTGAAACAAAATTAATGAAAAAATTGAAAAAAGTTTCACATTTTTTAAATTTTATGGTATAATATAAATGTGAAACAAAATTAATAAAAAACCAGAAAAATGTTTCACATTTTAAAGGAGAGATATATTATGGAAGAAAAGCTAGAAATTATGAGTCTTCTTCAAAATAAACAATTACTTGAACATGAATTACAATCGCTTGCTTATGGTTCAGTTGAAATAAGAGAAAAAGATTCAAACAAATATATATATGTACATTATAGAGAAGATGGAGTAGCTTTAACAAAATATGTTGGGGAATACTCAGAAGAATTATATAATTTAATATTAAACAATAGCATTAAGGCAAAAGAGTTAAAAAAGCAAATAAGAGAAATAAACAAGAAATTAAAACAATTAAATTATGTAGAAGAAGAACTTTCTGAAAAAGTAGAGCAAAATATAGATTTTGCCAAAAGACATTTAGTAGATACAATTTATAAACAAGCAATATTAGAGGGAGTTGCAACAACATTTGCAGATACAGAAAGCATTATTGAAGGTGGAAAAGTAAATAATATGACATCTGAAGATATAATGAAAATAGTAAATTTAAAACATGCTTGGGAATTTATATTAAATAAAAATGTTATTCTAAGTGATACTAATTTTGCATTATTATGTGAAATTAACAAAATGGTGGAAGAAGGATTTTACTATTCAGCAGGAAAGGTTAGAAATGTCCCAGTAACAATAGGTGGAACAACATGGAAACCAGATTTACCAATTGAAAGCATTATAAAAGAAGAATTGAACCAAATTTTTAATAAAAAATTAGATGATGTTGACAGGGCTATAGAACTTTTATTATACACAATGAAAAAGCAAATATTTATAGATGGAAATAAAAGAACATCAGTAATATATAGTAATCATTATATAATTTCAAAAGGAAAAGGAATTATAGCAATTCCAGCGGAACTTACAGAAGAATTTAAAGATTTACTTATTCCATATTATGAAGGAAAAGATGAAAAACAAATAAAGAAATTTATAAAAGAGAAATGTTATATGAAAATATAGAATAAAGTCAATAGTCCGATTTTGTAAAATAAGTTATGTATTTGGAGCTGTTCACTTTTGTGAACACCATTTAGAAATAAAGGAGTAAATATGGGAGAATATAATGGAAGAATAAATGTATCAAAAGACACAATGCTATTTGTAGTAAACAGTGTATTTAATCAAGATATTAAAGAAAACACAACAAAAGAAAACATACTTAAAATGATACCAAGTATATATGAGAATGCAGATGATGAAGAAATAATAAAAATGCTACCATATAGAGCTTATAAAGATTTAGAAAGGCTAATTGAATATACGAAAACAAGTGACGATATAAAATCTTTTTTCTATAAAAGGGAACATCCAGATATAAGGTACTTAGAAGAAGCTATGATTATAGTTATGAGAGCTAAATATGATAATTATAATTACTCACTTAATCCAGGAGTAATAGAAAAATTAACAAGACTATTTTCAGCAGAAAATAAGGCAATATCAAAAAGATATGGAGATATAGAATTTTTGACTGTAGGAATGTTATATTCATATGGAATAGTAGATTTTGAATTTTTGAGAAAGCAATTGTGTAAATATATGAATGAAATAATAACAGAAAGGGAGTTACGAGATATATTTTTTACAAGGTTAAACTTAAATACATTTGTAAATGATTATGATATTAGATGGACAAACACAAATGAAATACAAGCATTTATTACATATTTAGATGAAGAATATTCACCAATAGATATAGGTGAAATTGCAGAAGAACAAAAAGCAAGAAAGATGAAATATAAACAATTTAGTAAGCAAGAAATATTAAAAAGAGAAGAATATTATTGTAATGAAAAGGCACAAAAGTTATATATGTTTTTGAAATCTAAAAATGATAATATACATGAATGGACATTTAAGCAATTAGTAAAAAAGAATGAGTTAGGAATAGATATTTTAGGAGAATTATCTAATATGTGTATGTTTGAAGATGATTTTGAATTGAAAAAATTTATGGACTTATTTATGGATTGGTATAATAATAGCCCGCAATATATGTTAGGTGGATATTCGCCAATTGAATTTAGAGAATTTTATAAGTAAAATAATAGGGAGAAAAAAACATGGTTACTTTATCTAAAATAATAGAAGGATTAGAAATGGTAGATGATGAAATAGATTGTTATTATAATCCAGAAAATGATGAAATTTTCTTATCAAATATTGGAGAATACGAAAATTTAAATGAAGATGAATTGGACGAATTATTTGAAAAATCTATAATACTTCCAACACAATATGAAATAAATGAATATCAAATAATGGTTGATTTTATAGATACAATAAATGATATTGAAATAAGAAATAATTTACATGGATTAATACAAAGAAAAGGAGCTTTTAGAAGATTTAAAGATTATTGCTTTAAAGTGAATATAATTCAAGCTTGGTATAATTACAGAGAAGAAAAATATAGAAAAATAGCAATTAATTGGTGCAAAGAAAATGATTTAAAATATAAAGAATAAATCTCTCAGAGAGCAAAAAAGATTTTAGGAGATTTTTCCCTAAACAGCAAAAAGGGTGTCAAAACACCACGCTGGCGAATATTGGGCATAAGATTTTGCTACGATATTTGAACAGAAAAATTATTCGAAATTTCTGTAATTTGATTTAGAAAAGATGAGAATTTTGATAATATAAAAAAGTAGATATTTTTAAATGAAAATGTTATATTTGAAGTTGTAAAGGTGGTTTAAATGAGTAAAGAATGTAATAAGAGAGCTTTAGAGATTGGTGATACATTATACGGAATAAATAATGAAATATATACTATTGAAAATATAGATAATGAACAAATTGTTGTTAAATTCTATAAAAAAATATATATAACATATAATTCGGGTAATAATCAGGAAATTCAAATAAAAGAAGAAGATTTATATTTTTCCTTTGATGATATAGGAATTTTAATATTTTTTAAAGAAGGTGATTGTTACAAATCAGTAAATGAACTTTTAGATGATACCGATTATTTAAATTATATTAAAAATTTAAATAATAGAATTAAAGATGAAAAAGCAAATGAGAAAAAAAGGTTAGAATACATTGAAGCATTACGCCCTAATACGATAAAGATTGCAAGAAAAGATTTAGATTCAATTTTATCATTATATTATAATGAAGAAAAAAGCCTAAAAGAAGAAATAGAATTTTATAAATATACGAAAAAACATAATATACCATACTTTGCACGAATGGATGTTGATACAGAATATGAAAATGAAGATTATTATGAGAAGTTTTATATTTCAAAGAATATAAAACCTATAGAAATTGAAGAAGGAGTAACAATAATAGATTGGAGATCTCCATTAGGTGATTTTTATTATGATAATGAAAAAACTGAATTATTAAGAGATGTATATAGATATAAAGTGCTTTTAAAAAGAAAGTTTATTTTTGAGCCATTTAAATATCTAAATACATATATCTCAAACAATGAATTTTATAATGAGGGTATGGCAGATGAGTTCTTAATGCAGATATTATTGGAAAAAAGAAATGATAATAAACTAACTGATATAATATATAGTATTCAATCTAATCAAAATAAGGTAATTAGAGCTAAACCATTTGAAAATTTTATAGTTCAAGGCTGTGCTGGTTCAGGGAAAACAATGATTTTATTACATAGATTATCATATTTAAAATATAATAATTGGCTTCCAGAATACAAAAAAATAAAGATTATAACACCTGGGAAAATCTTTAATGATTTTATTAGTGATTTGTCAAGAGACTTAAATATAAAAGAAATTGAACAAACATCTATATCAAATTATTATTTAGAATTAAATAATAATTATAATGAAAAACATAATCTTCCTAAATCGTTTAATGATAGATTTGCCCAATGGTCTACAAGTGGATTTTACGTAAATAGAGAATATGGTTCTCTTATGCGTGACATAGAAAAAAGAAGAGATAGCATAATGAATTCTATAAAAGAAACCATTAATAAAAAGAAAAACAGATATAAAGAATATTTTAAAGCTGATAAATGGTATGACGAAAATAATTTAGACTCAAAATTGATAGAATCATTTTATAATAAAGAATTTTTTGATTATGTTAAAAATAAATATGAAAAAAGAATTGATTTTATTAAAGATGAAATATCTGGCATATTTAATTATTCAGAAAAAATAAGTAATGGGCAGTACTTTGAAATTTTTATTATAAAAAGTATGGAACTAATTGATAAATTGATGAGAGAAATACGAGATGAAAAAAGCGGTTTTGGGGGTATATATGGAAAGTCGAAGGAAAGATGTGAGGAAAATGAAAGAAAGATAGAAGAAATAAAGCAACTTCAAGATGAAGTGTTAAATAATTTCTATTTCTCATTTGATTTCTATAATGAAATTATAAATGATATTCGAATAAATAATCCTAGCATTCCTAGAAATAAATATATGCAATTCCAACTGTTGTTAATGCTATACATTAATTATTTACATTTTGGAGAAATGATAAATGGAGATAAATTATTATGTTTTGATGAAGCGCAAGACTATAATGAAGTCGAATATAGAATATTAAAATTAATAAATAATAAAGTTGTTTTTAATTTGTATGGAGATGTTAATCAATCTATCTATTCGAAAAGTATAACAGATTGGAGTACTTTGAAAAAATTTATTGATTTTAAACAATATAATCTTAATGAGAATTTTAGAAATACAAAACAAATAGCAGATTTTTGTAATAAAAAATTTAGATATAATAGTATTTCAATTGGAATAATGGGAAAAGATGTAGAGTACATTAATAGAATGAAGATTAATAACATTATTTTTAAGAAGATAAACGAAAAAAAGAAAATAGCTATAATAACAAAAAATAGAGAAGATATAGAAAATATAATTCCAATTGATAGTGAATATACATTTTACGGTAATATTAATCAAGTTAAGGGAATTGAATTTGATAGTGTTATTGTTTTTGAGAATAAAATGACAGAAAATGAAAAATATATAGCATATACGCGTGCTTTGAATGAGCTATATATAGTCTATTAAAATAAAAATTTTTTGCGATAAAATGCAATTAATAAAGTAAATAAAAATATTTTAAAATTGAAGCTTTAATAGCTTCTTTTTTTCTACCCTTTTTTCTTTTTATGTACCCATTTTAAAATAAAAAATAATATATGTAGTAAAATGCATTACAGATGCAAGTATAGTATTTGCTATAAAGAATAAAAATACAAAAATTGGAAATACTTACAACTAAAGGAGTGAGTGTAATGCAAAAGGAAACTTCAAATGATATATGTAAAAGGAAATATAAAAAGAGAAATTATTTTAAAATAAATATAATATTTAATGAAAATGGAGAAAAATTAGAAAATGTTATAGAAAGAGCATTTAGCAATTATATATTAAGAAATAATAGTACAAATTAGTAATATGAGTTAAATATTCTGGGGAAAAAATAAAAAAGATTATAATAAAATATAGAAAAACAAAAGCACAAGATATA
>CANPZY010000002.1 GCA_947588945.1 uncultured Clostridia bacterium | reverse complement strand
TACATTAAGAATGAATGTAAGACTTAAATATATTATTACTTTACAAAATTGCATTTACTTTTTCACTTGACGTTTATAAAAATTAGAATAAAATATTGTAAGATTAGTTGACAATATTAAAAAAATGGGGTAAAATTAATATTGTTGTATATTATTGAATATGGTGGATTTAGCGTAGTTGGTTAACGCGCCAGTTTGTGGCACTGGAGACCATGGGTTCGAGTCCCATATTCCACCCCATTATATATTGGGCTGTAGCCAAGCGGTAAGGCACATGACTTTGACTCATGCATGCGCTAGTTCGAATCTAGCCAGCCCAACCAAGTAAAAAAACATACAAATATAAATATTTTGTATGTTTTTTTAGAATTTGTTCACAATATTCTTTCATATGTAATAATACTGTTAAATTTCTATTTAAATTACTCATAAATATTTAATCTCTCTTTCTTTACCTCATTATAAAATATATTTTTTGCAAATTTTATTGTTTCACTGTCATATTGTATATCATCTGTATATGTTTCTTCTATAACAATGTCAACTTGTTTTTTTAATATTTGCTCCATTTCATATGCTAATGCAGATAATTGTAAAAGTGTTTTTAGGTTTCCCTTTTTTATCATAATATCAACATCAGACTTTTTATTAGCCTCACCTCTTGCATATGAGCCAAATATATATGCTTTTTCAACTCCATATTTTTTTAAAATATCAGTTATCATTTCTTTTATCTCTTCAATTGTATATATTTTTTCACTCATTTTATTAATCTCCAATTTATATTAAAATAACCTCGGATTCTTAAGTCACCCGAGGTACTACTAATTTCCGACTTCAGCCATTCGGTTTACTAAAGTACTAATTTATTTTTACTATAACATTTGCATCTTGATTTTGTCAAGTAAGTTATAGATTCTCTAATCTTCTCTTGCCCATATTACTAATCTTGCATTTACATCTGCTGTACAAGTAGTTAATGATATTTCCCTTTTACCAGCTGTATCTCTCGTTGCATATTCAAAATCACTTGATGATGTTTCATATACATTATATATTGTATATTTTATTCTTCTTCCTGTAAGATCTGTAATATATATTAAATCTCCATTTTGTAAATTTTTATTATTTGAGAAAAATGTTCCGTTTCTATAATTATGTCCAGCAATAACTGTGTTTCCGATTTCATTTAATCCTACACCATACAATACACCAACTGACACTTTCATTGATGCATCTGATGTTCTATCTAAAACTGGATAATTAACTTTAGTTTTTGGAATTTCAATTCTTCCTAAAACTGCATAACCTTTATAAGTTTGTTTTGCCACTCTATTACTTGTTGTTGAATTATTGCTTTCAATTTCATTAACATCTATATTTAATGATACATTCTGTACTTCTTCTTCAACTGTAGTATTTCTTGGAACTCTTATTCTATTAGTACTAAATTCTTGCTCTAAATATTCATTTGCTGACGTATTTATATAATATCTTTGATATAAATCATATCCCCAAAATCCTATAATTATAAAGATTGCTATTACAACAATTACTAATATAATAGTTAATACTTTATTGAATTTTTTTTCTCTCATTTTTCCTCCTAAATTTAATCTAATACAGTATTTTTATAATATCTTTATTCTATCATTGCATCTTAATTTATACAATATTTTTATTCTATTATTGCATTTTTAATTTATACAGTATATTTACAATATTATTATCTTTTTATTTTTATAACAAATCTATTCTAATATTGCTTTTATTCTTCTTACACCACTAGAACTTGCTTCTTCTTTTATAATTTTAAAATGTCCAAGCTCCCCTGTATGTTTTACATGTGGTCCACCGCATAATTCTTTTGATACATCACCTATTGAATAAACTGTAACATCATCTGGATATTTTTCTATAAACATACATTCTGCACCTGATTTTATTGCATCTTCTTTTTTCATTGTTTCAACTGTAACATTTATATCTTCTTTAATCCATTTATTTACTAAATCTTCTGTTTGTTTCTTTTCTTCATCTGTCAATTTATGGTCACAGCTAAAATCAAATCTCATTCTTTCTGCTGTAATATTTGATCCTTTTTGATGTACGTCTTTATTTATAACTTGCTTTAATGCAGCATTTAAAAGGTGTGTTGCTGTATGATATTTTATTTCCATTTCACCGGTTCCTGCTAAGCCACCTTTAAATTTTTGCACACTTCCTTGTCTTGATTTTTCTTGATGTTCTTTAAATAGCTTGTCTACTTCTTCCATATTTACTTTAAGTTCATTTTCTTCTGCTAAATCTTTGCTAACTTCTGGTGGAAATCCATATGTTTCATAAAGTTTAAATATGTTTTCACTATCAATTGTGTCTTTTCCTTGTGATTTAATTTTTTCTACAACTTTACTGAATTCTCTTTCTCCACGAACTAAAGTTTTTTCAAATTTATCTTTTTCTGTAACTATAACTTCTGTTATCATGTCTTTTTTATCAAGTAATTCTGGATATAATTCTTTTAAAGTTTCTATATTTAATGCTATTAAATTAGGTAATTCTTTTAAGTCAACTTCTATTTTATTCATTTGTCTTGTCATTCTACGAATAAGTCTTCTTAAAATATATCCTCTATCTATGTTGCTTGGTCTACCACCATCTGCAACTATCATTATACTTGCTCTAAGATGTTCTGTAATAATTCTTCTACTTGCAATATCATCTTTCTTAGCTAATTCTTGTATCTTGTCCATTATTGGCTTAAAAATTTCTGTATCAAACGGAGTTTGTTTTCCTTCTAAAAGCATTGTCATTCTTTCTAATCCTAAACCAGTATCAACATTTTGCTGAGAAAGTTTTGTGTATTTTCCATCTTTTTTTAAGTATTCCATAAATACATTGTTCCAGATTTCAACATATTTTCCACAATCGCATGATGGCTGACAATCTGGTCCGCAAGGCTCTTTTCCTGTATCATAAAACATTTCTGTATCTGGTCCACATGGTCCTTCTTCTCCTGCAATCCACCAGTTGTCATCTTTTCCATAAAAATATATTCTTTCATCTGGTATTCCTTGTTTTTTCCAACATTCTGCTGTTAATGTATCTCTAGGGCAATCTTCATCACCTTTAAAACAAGTTACTGATATCTTTTCACTTGGAATTCCTAATTCTTTTGTTAGAAATTCATAACTCATTGCTATTGACTCTTCTTTAAAATAATCTCCTAATGACCAATTTCCAAGCATCTCAAAGTATGTAAGATGTCTATTATCTCCTACTTCATCTATATCGTTTGTTCTTAGACATTTTTGATAATCTGTAAGTCTTGTTCCTTCTGGATGTTTTTGTCCTAAAAGATATGGTACTAATGGTTGCATTCCAGCAGTTGTAAATAATACAGATGGGTCATTTTCTGGTATTAATGGTGCACTTGGTATTATTTTATGATTATGATTTTTAAAAAAATTTAAGTATTTATTTCTAATTTCTATTGCCTTCATTTATATATACTATAAATTAATAAATATTTATTAATTTATTCTTTTCTCCTTTATTATTTAGGTTTTGGAAGTTTACCTATAACTCATAATTTAACATTTTAATTATATCACAGACTTTGTATTTATGTAAATATTTTACATTAAATTTTTTAAACTACATATAAAACTATTGCAATCATTTGAAGCAATGTTGCCAGTACCACAAACAAATGAAATACTGAATGCATATATTTTTTAGTTCTTCCAAGTCCATAAAGGACTGTTCCTACAGTATAAGTTATTCCTCCAAACAAAATTAAAAGCATACCAGTTCTTCCTATAGCTTGGTATAATATATCTATTCTAAATACAATTAACCATCCCATAAGCAAATAACTAATCATAGAAAAAACTTTATATTGCTTTAAATCTATTGCATTTAGTGTTATTCCTACTATTGCTATAATCCATACTATTCCAAACATACTCCACGCAAGTGCTGGATCTACTAATCTTATTGAACATAATAAAATTGGCGTATACGTTCCAGCTATTAATACATAAATGGTACAGTGATCTAATACTTGCATTACTTTCTTCGCTTTTCTTGTAGGCTTTAATCCATGATAAACACTAGACATTGTATATAAAAATATCATTGAAATTCCATATATTATACTTGTAAGTATTCCATATCCACTTTTGTGGATTATAGATAATACCAAGCAAATAATCATTCCAATTATTCCAATGCTTCCACCTACAATATGAGATACCATATTAAATATCTCTTCTCCTCTTGTATAAACCGGTAATTTTCTATCATTTAATTTTGTTCTAGGCATTTTTATTCCTTTCAAGCTTTTTATTACTTTTCTAATTTATACTATTTTATTATTTTATCATTTTTATAATTTATTTTTTCTATTCAAATTACATTATCATATTTTAATTATTTCAGGTATTATTAACTTTTCCTATTAATTCTAATCCTGCATTTTCAACTATTTTTACATTACATATAATATTTTCTAAATTCTTATCTGTTTTTACTTTTACTAACATATAATTATCTGTATGTCCCTTATAATATCCATCTTTATCTTTTTCTTCAAATAGAACTGAAACTTCTTTTCCTATGTAACTTTGATTATATTCTTTCTGATTTTTATTAGATAATTCAATTAATTTTTGACTTCTAATTTCTTTAAGATTACCATCAATTTGATTATCCATTTTTTCTGCAACTGTACCTCTCTTAGGAGAATATTTAAATATATGCATTTTGTAAAAATTTATTTTTTCTAAGAAGTTATAAGTCTTTTCAAATTCTTCATCTGTTTCATTTGGAAATCCAACTATTATATCTGTTGTAAGTATTACATCTTGATAAGCTTTTCTAAGTATTTTACAAATATTTTCAAATTCTTCTACTGTGTACCTTCTATTCATTCTTTTCAAAGTTTCATTACATCCGCTTTGCAATGAAAGATGAAAATGATGACATATCTTTTTTAATTTTGATAATCTATTTACAAATTCTTCTGTAATTAATTTTGGCTCAATTGAACCCAATCTAATTCTTTTTATCTCATCTATTTTATTAATTTGTTCTAAAAGTTCAATTAATCTAAATCCACCGGTTTGTAAATCTTCTTTCAGATCAAATCTTTCATATGTATCATTATATCCATATAATTCTCTATATTTTTTTGTATCATCTTCACTAAAATCTTTTCCATAAGAGGCAATATGAATTCCTGTAAGTACTACTTCTTGAATTCCTTTTTTTGCAATTTCTTTTATCTCTGAAATAATATTTTCGGGCTGTCTACTTCTAACTTTTCCCCTTGCATAAGGAATAATACAATATGTACAAAATCTATCACATCCATCTTGGATTTTTATAACTGCTCTAGTTACTTCTGTATAAGTTATTATTCCAAATTCTTCATATTCATTTTTATGCATTACATCAGTCACAATTGCACTTGCACTTGCATATGAACTTTTTAAATAATCTTCTATTATTTCTACTATTTTATTTTTTTCATTTATTCCTAAAACTAAATCTACTTCTTTAATCTTAGATATTTCTTCTTTGGCTACTTGCGCATAACATCCAGATGCTATAACTATAGCATCTGGATTTATAGCCTTTGCTCTTCTTAAAAATTGTCTCGATTTTCTTTCCGCAATATTTGTTACACTACAAGTATTTATTACATATATATCTGCTTTTTCTTTTTCATCTACTATTTCATAGCCTTTTTTTATAAAACTTTGTTCCATTGCATTAGATTCATATTGATTAGTTTTACAGCCAAGACTTATAAAGTGTACTTTCATTTCTTGTTTTATACCTTCCATTTATTTTTTATATACAACTTAAATTTTTTCTAAATAATTATAAAATTATGCCTATATATTATACTCCATATTTAGCTCTTTTTCAATATTTAATATTCTATTATATTTTGCCACTCTTTCGCTTCTACAAGGAGCTCCCATTTTTATCTGACTCGCATTTACAGCAATTGCTAAATCTGCTATAAATGTATCTTCAGTTTCTCCTGATCTATGTGAAATAATTGTTTTGTATCCATTATTTTTAGCTAGTTTTATGGTTTCTAGCGTTTCAGTTAAAGTTCCTATTTGATTTGGTTTAATCAAAATCGAATTAGCTACTCTATTTTTAATTCCTTTTTCTAATCTATTTCTATTTGTAACAAATAAATCATCTCCAACTAAATCAACCTTTCTTCCGATTTTGGTTGTAAGCTCTCTCCATTCTTTCCATTCTTCTTCTGCTAAACCATCTTCAACTGACATTATTGGATATTTTTCAGTAAGTTTAATAATGTACTCTATCATTTCATCTTTTGTTCTATACTTATCACTTTTCCAAAAATAATATCCTTCTTTTTCAATCTTTTTTGCAGCATCTCTCATTTCTGAACTTGCAATATCTAGTGCTAATTTTACATCTTTCTCTTTTTTTAATCCTGTTTTTTCTATTGCATCTAAAATAAGTTCAATAGCTTGTTCATCATTTTCTAAATCTGGTGCAAAACCTCCTTCATCTCCAACTGCAATAGACAATCCTTTTTGTTTTAAAATTTCTTTTAAAACCTGATATATTTCCACACACATCTGCATACATTCTTTAAAATCTTCTGCTCCTACTGGCACTATCATAAATTCTTGAATGCTTAAATTGTTACTTGAATGTTTTCCACCATTTAAAATATTCATCATCGGAACCGGAATTGTATTTCCTGCAACTCCACCTAAATACCTATAAAGTGGAATATTCATACTATTGCTTACTGCTCTTGCAACTGCTAATGATGTTCCTAATATAGCATTTGCTCCTATTTTAGATTTGTTTTCAGTCCCATCTAATTTTATCATTGCTTTATCAATATTAATTTGATTGAAAGCATCTTGCCCAATAAGCACTTTTGCTATTTTCTTATTAACATTATCCACAGCTTTTGAAACTCCGTAACCATTATAAACTCTAAAATCTCCATCTCTAAGTTCTACAGCCTCAAAACTTCCAGTTGAAGCTCCTGACGGTACTTTTGCTGTGCCTTGAGTTCCATCTTCTAAAGTAACTGTTACCTCTACAGTCGGATTACCTCTTGAATCAAATACTTGACTTCCTTCTATTTTTTGAATTGGCATTTCTTTCATAATTTTATTAAGCTTGTTAGCTTATCTCCTTTCTATATAATTTTTATTAACTTAATATTAATAAACCTCATATTATTTATTGAAATTATTGCCAACTCTATAATTTTTATTCTTTTTAATTTTATTTTTACCACTTTTCTACTTCTAAATTTATTCTTTTGCTTCTTGTTTCTCCTAAAATTTTAGAAATAGTAAATCTTCCTTTTCCTCTTATTGTAATGATTGTATTTTCTTCTATTGTCCTTGAATTTCTAAGTTCTAGCTTAAAATTTACAAAAACTCTTTCTTGCTCTATGTATTTATTTGCATCACTTCTAGAAACTTTTGCTAATTCTCCAACTATTGCATCTAATCTCATTGAGGGAACATTTATCTTTATAATCTGTTTTTCTTTTTCTATGTAATTTATATCTTCTAAATTAATTTTTTCAATTTTTGCCTTTTGAAATCTTGTTAAAGTACCTAAACTATTAATTAAAAATTTTTCTATTTCACTTGAGATTATTATATCTGCTCCATCATCTCTAACTAATATGTCTCCTATCTTTTCTCTTTTTACTCCTAACTTCATTATTGCTCCTAAATAAGACTTATGTTCATACTTTCCTATCAATTCTTTTGGTAAACTTACTCTTATAGCAGACATTATATTGCTAAATATTTTATCATTGTTTTCATTAGACGTTTCAAAAGGAATTAAAACAAGCATTGTTCTTTCTGCTTGCTTATATCCACCAAAGAAAAGATAATTTTCATCTTTTCTTTTATTCAAAATTTCCTCTACAATACTTTTTTGTGCTAAATCTAAAAAGTCAGTATTTTCAACTCTATTTTTAGCTTGTACAATTTTTAACTTATCTAAAACTTTTGCTATTAGAAGCTTATCAATATCTTTCTGCAATTTGGTCGATTCTACTATCTTGTCCATTTATTTCTCCTTTTTTCCTACTAAAACACATGCATAAAGTATAACTCCAATATTAGCTCCTAATATAAATCCTACAAAACATCCTAAGTAAAAAATTTTTTTGCCCTCCTAATATTCTTTTTATTACTTTATGCAAAATCTTAATTATTTATTCTTAATTATACAGAAAATTTTACTTAATTTCTATCCCTTTTATAATTTTTTTGATGTTTTACTTTTTCACTTGACCATATTTTTATTTTTAAAACCTTGTAAAATTTAGAAAAGTATGTTATTATTTTTAACAGTATTTACTGGGGTATAGCCAAGCGGTAAGGCAGATGGCTCTGACCCATCGATGCGTAAGTTCGAATCTTACTACCCCAACCAATCTTGGTGTTTTTATGGGATTTAGTGTTCTTTAAAAACATCTTTTTCATAGAATATTTTAAATTATTGAAAAAATAACATTTGACAAAATTAAATAATCTATGTATAATAAACATAGGAAATGACAATTCCACAAACGTGGTTTTGCCAAATAGTTTGAGAAAGCTCACATCTACCTAGCAAAATACAGATGTGAGTCTTTTTTATTTATGTAGTTGCTTATCAACCCAGTTCTTATATAGAACTGCAGCTAAGGCAACGTTTAATGTTAAAGATATTATGAATGAGATTAAAAAAAATAGTATTACTTTAAACATAAACATCACCACCTTTCCTACGAAGATTCGTAAAAATTGGTGGCAAAGCCACATCTGTTTTTTGTCATTTCCTATATTTACCAATATATAACATTTTTTTATAAAAATCAAGCAAATCGAACAAATTATTGTAAAAATATATAAAATTACTCTCATATTACTTAATCAAAAAATTATCATTTGACAAACTAAAATAATATGTGTATATATTGATAATATGAAATTGAATTAATATTGAAAGAGGTTTTTATGTTAAAGAAAATATTTACAGATACAAAATTTTATATTTTTGCTATCACTACTCTTATTTTCTTTGGAATGTATTGTGTTATCCAATATGCTCCAGATACTTATTTTGTTTTTGGACAACCTTTAAATGAAAGTATAGCAAATTTTTTTCAATCTGGTAGAATTGTCACCGGGCTCTTTTTTTATCTTTTAATTAATATTTTACATTTTGGATTTATAAAAACTTATGTTATCTCTTATATTTTAGCAATCATTTGTACATTATTTAGTTTATATAAATTATTCAAACTTCTAAAAAAAGATATTAAGAGTGATATTATTTGTGTAATTGCATCTATTTTAATTGTTATAAATATTTTTTCAATTGAACTATTTTTTTACATTGAAAAAGGAATTATGATGCTTTCTGTATTGCTTTGTATTTTAGCAGTTGATTCCTTAAGAAATTTTTTTGAAGGAAATAAAAAGTGCATTTTTTTTAGTATTATTTGTATGTTAATTGCAAACTTTTGCTATCAAGGTACAGTAGCTATATTTGTAGCAATTTCTTTAATATATGTTATAAAATATTCTAAAAATATAAAAAATTTTATACTTAATAATATTGTAGTTGCTTTAGTTTATGGAATACCTGCAATTATTAATTTTTTAACAGTAAAATTTATTTATGGAAATTCAAGGGTTAGTGGAGAAATTGTTTTAAGTGAATCAATTTCAAAAATATATGCTGGTATCAAAGAAATGATTTTTAGCAATTATGGTTTATTTCCAAAATACTTATTTTTCATATTTTTGACAGCTTTAATAATATATGGAATATGCAAGATTATAAAATCATTTGAAACTAAAAATCAAAAATTCTTATATATACTTGGTATTTTTTATATTTTAGTTGGAACTATATTTTTCACTATAGCTCCACAATTATTACAAAGTACAAACGAAGTTTGGTTTACTGCAAGAAGTACTTATGCTTTTACATCAATACTTGGACTCTTGTTAATTTATTTTTCAAGTATTATGAAAATTGACAATAAAGAAGTAAAAATTATTCTTGTATCTAGTTGTATATTTTTACTAATTCAATATATATACTTTACTATGTATACAATAGATAATTATAAAGTTAATATTGAAGATAAGGAAATTACAAGTCAAATTGAAGAACTTATCACTAATTACGAAAAAGAAACAGGAAACATTATTACAAAAATTTCAATTTATAATGACAAAAATTCAAAATATTCTTATGATGATATAAAATGTATTAAAGACATGAATATTAAAGCTTTTGCGCATGATTGGTCTGCATCTGCAATTATTAATTTTTATATGAATAGAAATCTAATATCTGTTCCAAATGATGATGAAATTAAATCAAATTTTAGTGAACAAGATTGGAATTACTTTAATGAGGAACAATTAATTTTTCAAGATGATACCTTGCACTTGTGTAATTATTAATAAAAATAATTTATAAATTATAAACAAAAAAAAATATAATAAAGTTAAAATATTGCTTACTATACTATCACATATAATAAGCAATATTTTATTTATTTCATAGCTTCTTCTACAGCAACTGCAATTTGTACAGTTGCTCCAACCATTGGGTTATTTCCCATTCCAATTAATCCCATCATTTCAACATGTGCTGGAACTGATGATGAACCAGCAAATTGAGCATCTGAGTGCATTCTTCCCATTGTATCAGTCATTCCATAAGATGCAGGTCCTGCTGCCATATTATCTGGATGTAAAGTTCTACCTGTTCCTCCTCCACTTGCAACTGAGAAATATTTTTTTCCTTGCTCTATTCTTTCTTTTTTATATGTACCTGCTACAGGATGTTGAAATCTTGTTGGGTTTGTTGAGTTACCTGTTATTGAAACATCAACATCTTCTAAATGCATTATTGCAACACCTTCTCTAACGTCATTAGCACCATAACATCTAACTTTTGATCTTTCTCCATTTGAATATGCTATTTCTTCTACAACATTTACTTTACCACTGAAAAAGTCAAATTCTGTTTTTACATAAGTAAAACCATTTACTCTCGAAATAATTTGTGCTGCGTCTTTTCCAAGTCCATTTAATATTACTCTTAAAGGTTCTTTTCTTACTTTATTTGCTGATTTTGCAATTCCTATTGCCCCTTCTGCTGCTGCAAAACTTTCATGTCCAGCTAAAAATGCAAAACATTTTGTATCTTCACTAAGTAGCATTGATGCTAAGTTCCCATGTCCTAATCCTACTTTTCTATCATCTGCAACAGATCCTGGTATACAAAAAGCTTGTAGTCCTTCTCCTATTGCCTTTGCTGCTTCTGATGCTTTTGTGCAACCTTTTTTTATTGCAATTGCTGCTCCTAGAGTATAAGCCCAACATGCATTTTCAAAACAAATTGGTTGAACTTCTTTTACCATATCATAAGGATTAAATCCTTTTTCTTTGCATATATCTAATGCATCTTCGAAATCTCTAATTCCATACTTTTCCATTACTGGCTTTATTTGATCTATTCTTCTTTCATAACTTTCAAATGTTACTGACATATTTAATTTCTCCTTTTTTATCCTCAAATTATTATAATAATTTATTTTTTTTATTATAATTCTAAATCATCATTATCTTTATCGTCATCTTTTTCATCATTCAAATGCCTTAAATTTGGAATAATTTTCTTTTTTAAATATTCAACACTACGCACATTTTTCATATAAGCAATTAATTTAATAATTTCACTTGGTGGCAATACATTCATATTGTCTATTATTAATTTTCTTTCATCTTTGTTAACTATTTCTTCTTGTTGTAATAATCTATTAATATCATCCAAACTAAATTTTTGTTTAAATTGCATTAATTATTCCATCTCCTTATATGCTATTTTCTCTTTATTATTCTTGTCTTGGGTCAATCTTTTTTACAGCTTCATCAAATCTTCCGTATTTTCCAGATGCTTTTTCTATAGCTTCTAATGGTTCTATTCCTTTTTTTATATTTTCCATCATTTTTCCTAAGTTTACATATTTATAGCCTATTATTTGATTATCACTATCTAATCCTATTTCTGTTATGTACCCTTCAGCAAGTTCTAGATATCTTGGACCCTTTATTTTACTTGAATAAATTGTTCCAACCTGACTTCTATGTCCTTTTCCTAAATCTTCTAGTCCTGCTCCAATTTGAAGTCCTCCCTCAGAAAATGCTGATTGACTTCTACCATAAACAATTTGTAAAAATAACTCTCTCATTGCAGTATTTATTGCATCACAAACTAAGTCTGTATTTAATGCTTCTAGAATTGTTTTTCCTATTAATATTTCTCCTGCCATTGCTGCTGAATGTGTCATTCCAGAACATCCTATTGTTTCAACTAATGCTTCTTCAATTATTCCGTCTTTAACATTTAATGTAAGCTTGCAACATCCCTGTTGTGGTGCACACCATCCTATTCCATGAGTAAATCCAGATATATCTTTTATTTCTTTTGCCTTTACCCATTTTCCCTCTTCTGGTATTGGTGCTGGTCCATGATCTACTCCTTTTTTTACTACACACATATTTTCTATTTCTTCTGAATATTCCATTTGCTTTTCTCGTATATAATTTATACGACTCTCCTTTCTTATTATAATTTGTAACAATTAATAATATTACAATTGATTTAATTTTTAAACTTTTAATATTGGATTCTTTACTTCTAACTTTTCCAAATTTGTTATTTCCTCTACAAATATTATAGGTTTTATATTACTATTTTCCTTATATGATAAAATCAAATTTTGATCTTTTTTACTTAAACTCTCTATTGGTGTATTTAAATATCTATAGCACCATATTAAATGCCTTTCTTCATCACTATATCTCGAATTTATAAGATTATCAAAGCGATATTCTGCATTAAAAAACTTTTTATCAACACTAATTGTTACATTTGTCCAATTTTGTCTTATTAATTGTTTTAAATTCCTTACTTTTGTATATAATTTTGAAATCTCTTCGTTATATGTATTTTCATCTAACCCAAACCTATTTGCTATTTCATAACAATTTACTGGTTTTGTTTTTATTAATTTTTTGGGGAAATAGTAAAAATACATTTCCCCTTTTAATCCACCTATAACAGTTGCATATAAACATATTTTTTCCCATTTTTCAGGAATTAAATTTATCAGTGTATTATATATATCATTATATATTCTACTATCTAATCTTTGCAAAGTTTTTTACTCCCTTACTAGCAAACTTTCTCCTGTCATTTCTTCTGGTTTTTCTAATCCCATCATATCAAGCATTGTAGGTGCTAAGTCTGCTAATTTACCATCTTTTATTTTTACATTTTCCATTCCATATAAAATTATTGGAACTGGATTTGTTGTATGTGATGTAAATGGTTCACCTGTTTTATAATCTATCATTTGTTCTGCATTTCCATGATCTGCTGTAATTAATGCTTTTCCATTATGCTTTGATAATGCATTTATTATTTTTCCTACACATTCATCAATTGCTTCTACTGCTCTTTCTGCTGCTTCTAAGCTTCCTGTGTGTCCGACCATATCTGGATTTGCAAAATTTAATATTATGCTATCGTATTTTTCTGAATTAATTGCATCTACTACTTTATCAGTTACTTCATAAGCACTCATTTCTGGTTTCATATCATAAGTTTCTACTTTAGGAGATGGTATTAAAATTCTATCTTCTCCCTTATACTGCTTTTCTTCTCCACCATTAAAGAAAAATGTTACATGAGCATATTTTTCTGTTTCTGCAATTCTTAATTGTTTTAATCCTTTTTTACTAATATATTCTCCAAATGTATTTTTTAAAACTTCCGGTTTAAATGCAACTTTAACATTTGGCATTGTTTCATCATATTGCGTCATACATACAAATTTTAATTTTAATTTTTTTGTTTCAAATTCATTAAAATCTGGATCTACTAGTGCTCTAGTTATTTGTCTTGCTCTATCTGGTCTAAAGTTAAAGAATATTACTGAGTCCCCATCTTCTATTGTTGCAACTGGCTTTTCTCCACTATATATTACAGTTGGTTCAACAAATTCATCAAATGTTTCTTTTTGATATGAACTTTCTATTGCTTGAACTGCAGATGAAGCTCTTTCTCCTTTTCCATATACTAATGCATCATAGCACTTTTGAGTCCTTTGCCATCTTTTATCTCTATCCATACTATAAAATCTACCAGAAATTGATGCTATTTTTCCTACTCCTTTTTCTTCCATTTTTTCTTCTAGTTTCATAATATAACCTTCGCCTGATGCTGGCAAAGTATCTCTTCCATCCATAAAACAATGTACAAAAACATTCTCTAGACCTTTTCTTTTAGCAAGCTCAAGTAATCCATATAAATGTCTTTCATGACTATGAACTCCGCCATCAGATACTAAGCCCATAATATGAAGTTTAGTTCCATTTTTTATACAATTTTCTACTGCTTCTACTAATTCTGGTATACTGAAAAAATCTCCATCTTCTATTGATTTTGTGATTCTAGTCAAATCTTGATATACAATTCTTCCTGCTCCAATATTTGTATGACCAACCTCTGAATTTCCCATTTGACCTTCTGGAAGTCCTACTGCTCTTCCACTTGCTTGTATTTCTGCTGTTGGATAATCCATCATTAGCTTATCAATATTTGGCTTTGTTGCATTTGCTATGGCATTTCCTTCTTTATCTGGATTTTTACCAAAGCCATCTAATATTACCAACATCGTAAGTTCTTTACTCATTTTTTCCTTCTTTCTTTTTATTTACAAATCATAATTAACAATTTTACTAAATGTGTCTGCATCTAAACTCGCTCCACCAACTAATCCGCCATCTATATCTGATGTCGTAAATAATTCCTTTGCATTTTCTTTTTTAACGCTTCCACCGTATAGTATCGTTATATCATCTGTTCCAAACTTATTTAGAACTTCTTTTCTAATTTCTTTTATACTTTCATTTGCATCTTCTGATGTTGCTGTTTTTCCTGTACCAATTGCCCATATTGGCTCGTACGCAATAATTGTATTATTTAAATCTTCTATTGTCAAGCCTTCTAGTGCTTTTGCAGTCTGTGATGTAATTACTTCTATAGTTTTTCCTGCTTCTTTTTGCTCTAAAGTTTCACCTACACAAACTATTGGTTTTAGGCCATTTTTAAGTGCTGATTTTACTTTTAAATTAACAGTTTCATCTGTTTCATTGAAATATTGCCTTCTTTCTGAATGTCCTATTATTACATATTCAACATTTATTACTTTTAACATTTCTGCTGAAATTTCACCAGTATATGCTCCTGATTCTTTCCAGTGCATATTTTGTGCTCCTACATGAATATTAGTATCTTGACAACTAAGTAATGTATAAAACAAATCAGTAAATGGTGCACATATAATTACTTCTGGTTTTGAATCCTTTACTAATGGAGTTAAGTCTCCTATAAATTTTATTGCTTCATTAGGTAGCATATTCATTTTCCAATTTCCAGCCATTACTTTTCTTCTCATATTTTTCTCCTTGTATATATTTATTTAAAATACATCTTTTTTTATTTTATTTTTTATCCTATAGGAACTTTTATAAACTTTATATATTTGCCTTAACCTTAGTTATTTTTTACTTTTATATAAATTTCTATATATATATTATTTGTTCTCTATACATTCAATTCCTGGCAAAACTTTTCCCTCAATAAACTCTAAAGAAGCTCCTCCACCTGTTGATATATGAGTCATTTTATCTGCTAGACCTGCTTTTGTAATTGCAGCAGCAGAATCTCCTCCACCAATTATTGTTGTACAATCATTTAGATTAGCTAAGAAATTAGCTATCTCATTTGTACCAACTGCAAATTTTTCTAATTCAAATACTCCAATAGGTCCATTCCATAATATTGTCTTAGCATTTTTTAACTCTTCCTCATAAAGCTTAATTGTTTCAGGTCCTATATCAAATCCTTGCCATCCATCTGGAATTTCATTTGATTTTACTACCATCTTTTCTGTATTATTGTCAAATTCTTTTCCTATTGCATTATCAACAGGTAAAAGCATTTTTACACCTTTTTCTTCTGCCTTTTTTAGTAAACTCATTGCTAAATCTAGTTTATCATCTTCACAAATTGAGTTTCCTATGTTGTAACCTTTTGCTTTAAAAAATGTATATGCCATTCCTCCACCAATTAGAAGAGTATCAACTTTTTCTAATAAATTATCTATAACTCCTATTTTATCTGATACTTTTTTACCACCTAAAATAGCTACAAATGGTCTTTTTGGATTATTTAAAGCACCACCTAAATGTTCTAATTCTTTTTCAATTAAAAATCCACAAGCAGATGGTAAAAATTTTGCAACTCCAGCTGTTGATGAGTGTGCTCTATGGCAAGTTCCAAATGCATCATTTACATATAACTCTGCAAGTGAAGCAAACTCTTGACTTAAAGTATCATCATTTTTTTCCTCTCTTGGATCAAATCTAACATTTTCAAGAAGCATTGCTTCTCCTTCTTTTAGATTTTGCGCAAGTTCTTTTGCACTGTCACCTGTAACATCTTTTGCTAAAGGTACATTCATTCCTAATTGATTAGATAGCTCTCTTGCCACTGGCTCTAGTGAATAATCCATATTAAATTCACCTTTTGGTCTACCTAAATGTGAACATAAAATAACCTTTGCATTATTCTCTAATAAATATTTTATTGTTGGAAGTGCCGCTATAATTCTAGTTTTATCAGTAATCTCCTTGTTTTCATTTAATGGCACATTAAAGTCGCATCTTACTAGCACTTTCTTTCCTACTACATTTAAATCTTTAACAGTTTTTTTATCCATAATTTTTTATTGCATAATATTTTATGCAAATCTCCTTATCTATAATATTTAGGTTTTTAGGCTACCCATAAACCTTTAAAATATAGTTTCACTAAAACTGTATAAATCAATTATTTCCATATTTTAAATCATTATAATTGTATATTAAAAATATAAAGTTTTCAAGACTTTTTTATGTTAAATCAGTAAAATATTAATATAAAATTGCATTTACTTTTTCACTTGAAAAAAATATTAATATAGTATTTTATTTACTTTTCATTTAATGAAAATATTAATACATTAAAATAAATAAAAATATTAAAATTCTAAAGTGGTGCGCAGCGACCAAGCACGAAGTGCGCGAATGGAGCGCTGAAATGTTAATTTCAGCTAGCGACAGCAAACCACAAAGAATTATAATATTTTTATTTATTTATTTATTTTTTTATTTTTTTTTTTTTATTTAATTATTTAATTTATTCTTTTAATTTATTTACCATATATTTATAATCTTTTGCTTCAATTAGCGCCGTACCTACTACCGCAATATCTACTCCAACATTCTTTAATTCATTTATATTAGAAAGATTTATTCCACCATCTGCTTCAATTTCAGTATCTAAATTATTTTCTTCAATATATTTCTTTAATGTTTTAATTTTTTCTATTGTTTCTGGAATTAATTCTTGTCCACCTTTTCCAGGTTCTACAGTCATTACTAATACATTATGAACATAAGGTAAAAAATCATATATTTCTTCAATTTTAGTTTCTGGTTTTATTGAAATTCCTACTTTTGAAAATTGTTTTATGTAATTTATTAATTCCATAATTTCTTCTTTATCTTTTACTGCCTCAAAGTGAAAAGTTATGCATCTTGGTTCATTTGGAGAAAAAATATCTACATATTTTTTTACGTTATCTACCATTAAATGAACATCTAGTGGGATATTTGTTATATTTTTTAGATTATCTGCATATTTTTTCATTTCTTCCTGAGAATCTTCTTCAACAAATTTTCCATCCATTACATCTATATGAAAATAATCAACTTTTGCTAATTCTAGCCTATAAAATGTATGAACAGACTCTTCTTCTTTAACACTTAAAATTGATGCTGAAACTTCCATATTACTTTATTCGTATAATTTTTATAACTCTTATACGAATTTCTCCTTTCTTTATATATCTTTTATTGTTTTGAATTATATCATATACTAATTTTAATTTAAAGTTCAAAATATCATTTTCCTTCACACTTTAATATTTTTATTGGTAATGCTTATTTACAATCTTGATTTTTATATTTATTTATGCTAATATTAATCTAGTTTTAAAAAAGAGAAAAAATTTTCACTATTGCTATTTAATATTTTTCAAAAACAATTTAGAAAGGAATTAATTGACATGGAAGAAAAAGAAAGCAAAAAGAGCAATAAAATTGAAATTGTAAAAGGACATTCTAAAGATTTAGAGATATCTGAAGTTAAAGATAATTTAACCTTTGAAGTATCAAAGAATAATACTACTAATAAGGGAAACATCATTATTCCAAAAAATCATAAAAAAAATTAAGGCTAATTTTCTTGCCTTAAATTTTTTATCTATTGTAGCATCATATCTGAAAAAATTGCATATCCCTGAGTTGGATCATTCAATAGTACATTTGTGATTGCTCCTACAAATTTTCCATTCTGTAAGATTGGAGTTCCACTCATTCCTGGTATTATTCCTCCTGTTTTTTCTATTAATTTTTCATCTGTTACTTTTATAAGCATGCTTTTATTATCTGTATAGTTTAATCTATATATTTTCCTAATTTCAATTTCATAATTTTGAACTTTATCTTCATTTGTTAACTGACACATAATTGTTGCTTTTCCTTCTTCAATCTCATTTCTAGCAGCTACTGGTACTTCTTCTAATTTTACTTTATTTATATAATCAAAATTTGTTACTTTTCCATATACTCCTATCTCAGAGTTTACTTCAATATTTCCTATACTTATTGAATTATCTATTGTACCCCTTATTTCTCCCGGTTTCCCTTTTTGACCTTTTACAATCGATATTATCTGAGCTGTTACTAATTCTCCATTTGAAATATTTAATAATTTATTTGTATCTACATCATTTATCCCATGCCCTAAAGCTGCAAAACTTGATGTTGCTTCTTCATAATACGTTAATGTCCCTAAACCCGCTGCTGCATCTCTAACCCATAATCCAAGCATATAATCTCCTTGTTCTCCTTTTACTGGTTTAATTGTTGTATATATTTCTTCTGATTCTCTTTGATACCTAATTGATACATCTTGTCCATCGCTTTCATTAATTATGTCTACTAATTCATCTGTATTGGAAATTACTTTTCCATTAATTGTTTTTATCATATCTCCTTCTTTTATTCCCGAATTTTTATAAGGTTCATACATTTGTCCATCTATTCCCTCAAATTCCGACATTCCCACTACTAATACTCCATCTGTATATAATTTTAATCCTATTGTCCTTCCTATGAGATTTACTCTTCTCTCTCCAGTTGAACTTACACTTTCCAAATACATTTTATTAGTAGTACTTAATACAAGTGTATAATTAAAAAATAAAATTATTGTTAATATAGCTATGATTTTTTTACTTATTTTATTTTTCATCTTTATCATTCTCCTTCAAATTAGAAAACTTTTTTCATAATTATACATTTTAGATACTAATCAATTTTTTTATGAAAAGATTGATTTAAAGTGCATAAAAAAATAGTTATTATATAATTATAATAACCATCTTTTTTATTTTTATTTACTTGACTAAAATTATGTAATCTATTTTTTTTTGATTAAAATTATGCAATCTATTTTTTTTCAATTATTTTACTAAAATTATGCGATATAAATATTTATCTAATTAGCTGTAACATTAACTGTTCCAAAATGTCTTGCTGCAATTACATAATTATCATTTCCTGTAACTCTATACATAAAGTTTTTAAGTATCTGTGAAATTGTTTTGTTTGTATTTTTTACAGAAACAGATACAAAGTCTCCTGCTTTTAATTTATATTGACCTTCATTTTCAATTTTATCTAAGATTTGAGAAGTATATTCACTATAAGAATAATTTTCTCCAACTTTTTGTGCAGATGCTTGTGTTGTCTTTTTATTAGAATTTTCATCTAGAATTGAAGCTTGCATTTCTATTTCAAATGAATTTCCTGTTGCTGTTACTGCTTGACTATAAGCTTCATAATTATCATTTGTTATTTTTCCTGTTGACCTAATTTTATCAACAAATTCTGTTGTTTCAGCTTGTACTATTTGTTGTGAAATATCATCACTTCTATCAGCAGTAGACATTAAAGGAAATATAAACATTAATATTGCTGCTAAAAATATTGCTAAAACAGTCATAACTGAATCATTCATAAGAACCTCCTATTTTTACATCTATAAATATTTTTTGTTATCTTTTTTAAAACTATCTTGTTTTATTTCCTATATAAATATATTGGATAACTCTCTTTTGTGTTCCCTCATTATTTTGCATAACTTCATTATTTGAAAATTCAATAATTGAACTATCAACTGATGCCGTTTGATCTCCATCGTATATTACTTGATTATAAGTACCAATTCTTTCAATAAACATAGCATCTTTGGCATTTGAAATGCTTGATCCTAATCTATTTATTAATCCTCCATTAAAATCAAAATTTAATGTTAATTTATTGTCTTCTTGTTTATTTATAGCTACAGATTTTTTTCTAGACATATCATATTTTGACATTTCTGGTGTATTATTTATTAATGATTGTATAAAATATTTAGCGTGTATTTCGTCATGTAGCCATGGCTCTTGTCTTGTATCTTCGTCATTTGCATCTATTCCATATATTGCTCTTGAAATATTCTTTCCATCCTGAGTTGCTCTATATGAGACATCGCCTTCATTCCTAAGTGTTGATAATACTAATCTTGATGGAAGTGCTTCTGAATAATAAAGCGTAAGTGGTGATATATTTGATACTAAATCATTATTTTCATCAACAGACCCTCTATAAAAAACTATTGTATAACCTTCTTTAAAATACGAATATAGAGTTGGTATAATCGTTTCAATACCAACTATTCTATTCTCTGATACTCTAATATTTTCAGTATTATAATATTCTACTTTTGACTTAGATAGTACACTTCCTGCAGTTTGCGTTGCTCTTGTAAAACCAATCAATGCTAATGAAAGTGCACCAATGAAAATTAATATTGCTGCCGCCATCTTTAACGCATCTGTTGCATTCTCCATAATTAAGCTCCTCTAAAAAGCATTATTATTACTCCGATTCATGTTCTCCTTCATAAATACTTATTACTCTAAGATATCCTGTGTCATAATATGCTTCTGAATCTTTAGTAATTGATTCATCGTCACCTTTTCCATCCCAAGCATTATCATTTTCTACATTAACCCAATATGTTTTACCTGCCTTTACCAATTTTGATACCCCTGAAGGAGTACTCTCTGTACCATTGTAAAGAACATGAATTTCTACTTGCTCATCTTTTGTATTTCCAGTAATATTATTATTTCTAACTAATGTCATAAGATTTTTTACATCTGCAGCTGATTTTCTTGCTCCAAACAAATCTTCAAATTGACTATTTTGTGCTTGTGCTGCTTTTGAATCTAGGTTAGCACTTTTTGTAGTTCCTGCTGCCATTTGATAAACACCTACTCCTAATCCTATAAGTAAAATTGAAATTAAAATTGCTCCTGCTATAATTAAAGCTTTTGACGCATTTTCCATATTAAAAATTTCCTCCTTTGATTATTAAAAATTATATGATATTTTATCATTTTATAATTCGTCTTTAGTAAGACAAAACTTAATATCTAAATTTAAATTTCTTCAAAATATAAGTATTTCACTAATTTAGTTTTTGTATGATATTCTATTTTTGTACATTTAAACATAACTTGTCCATAAAGTTCAATAAACCTAGAAATTTTACTATTATAAATTTTTTCTATTGATATTATATTATCACTTTGTTTAAATTTTATTTCTATTTTTATTGAATTTTTGTTGTTATCTTTATATATACCATTTTCATCTTTTTCTATATTATTTTTTTCATTATTATCAAGTGTTTTATTTATTATTGTTGCTAAATCATTTCCATTTATATCTTTTTCATATAAATTAGCATATATTGAATTATTTATATTTCTTTCACCTTGTTTAGCTTTATAATTGGCAAATCCATAAGCTACGCCTGAAATAATTGCTATTATACATAAAATAATTATTGATATTTTCTTCATAAAAATCCCTTTAATTATATCATTAAAAATTTTTAAATGCAATAATTTAATTTAAAAACTTTTTGGAATAGAGATAATATTTTCATCTATTTTATGAAAGTGTATTTCATTAACTAAACCTGTTTTTTCTTGTACAACAATATCATTTGTATATTTATCGTAATTTACTTGCAAATTATCTCCTTTTTTTTCAAGGGAAGCATTACAACTAAAGTAGCTCGTATTATTATTTTTTATAAAATTATTTAAAACTTCTGTTAATCCTTCATTATAGTCATAATCATTAGATATGTATTTTGTATTATTAAATACATCTACATCATCTATAAATACTCTTACATAGTATTCTGAAGTTCTTTCATTTCTTGTTAATTCTCTAGAATCGTTTGATTGCTTTGCAAAATTAATTATTGTTACAATTTCTGTTGCTGTAATATTAGTTCTATTTTCATAAGTAAAAAAGTTTTCATTAAATTGTGCTATTTGTGATTTTACCATACTTTCATGCATATTAGAAGAAAAATTTCCAAATGCACTAAAAATATATATCATTAAAGTTAGTACCATTATGCCTATTAATACTTCCCCTGCAATAATCAGAGCTTTTGAGGCATTTTCCATTTATCTTCCTCCAATTTTTATTTTACTTGGTAAATTTTATATTTTCTAGAAAGTTTAATTTATTCTCTCTATTTGAGTGAAGTAAAGCTTTTGGATTCTTCCTGATCCTTTTCCTTCAACTTCTCCATCATATTCAGTTCTATCACATTGAAAATATGATTCTTTAAATATTTTTGAATAATCTGTTTGTCCATGTTCAATAGAATAATTATAATAGTCTTTTATAAAAACTGATAAATCTATATAACCTGCTGTAAGCTTTTTTTGTGCTTTTTCATCTCCACTATTGATAACAACTGTAGTATTTTTTAAAAATTTCACAAATACTTCTAAATTTTTAAATCCTTCATCTTCACTATATCTTTCATTAGTATCTTGTGCTAAATTAAATAAAGAAATAAGTTCATAGCCTCTAACAACACCTTTATTATATGATTCAAATTCTTTATTAAATTTAGCTAATTGCTCTAATGTTTCACTTTCTTCCTCTACTCTTTGATAATCTGTTATTCTATTCCAGCCAATTATTAGTGTAGATACAACAAGTAGAGCAATTAGTATTCCTCCAGCCATTATTATTGCCTTAGATGCATTTTCCATTATTGTTTCCTTTCACAATACAATCAATATTTTTTATAGAATTGATTTATTTAATATTATTATAGATTAGACATTGAATCGAATGATGATGACATACTCGTCATTCCTATTAATACAAGTGGAACAACTAGATATCCAACAAATACTAATACCATAGGTGTAAATCCAATTGCTTTTCCTATCATACCTTTTCTCTTAATTAATCTTTCATTTGATTCTTTTCTCTTGTCTCTATAATAATCTCTATCAGCATCAAGTTCATCAAATGCTTCTTTTATTGGAACTTTTTCTACTGCTGTTTGCAAGCTTTCTATTATTCTTATAAACTCTTGATATGATACATCTTCTTTCATTTCTTCTAATGCTTCCCATGCACCACTTTCATAGTTATTTAAACATTTATTTATTGGTTCTCTAAATATATCGGCATATCTTCCAAGCCATTCTAGAATCATCTCAACGTCAACTCTCTCTAGTCTCATTAGCATCATGATAATAGTCTGGAATTGCATAACTTCATCTTCCATATCCATCTGTCTCATTCTTACTTGGAATTTCAATAGTAATATTGGAGATGCATATCCAATAAGTGAAAATAAAGTTGCCATTAATACTTCAAACCATTGCAAATATTCTGAATTAATTGTTTGCAATTTTTCTAAAATAGTAGGTGCCTCTTTTTCAATATCTTCTTCTGATGCATCTTTATACTCTTTTGATTTTTTCATTGTTTTTATAACATCATCTAAAGTTGCATGCCTATTTCCCTTCATTTTGTCAAGTATTGCATTATGCATTTTTGTTTTCGCCATAGCTGTAACAGTTTCTTTAGCTGACATCTCACCTATCAGATCATAATCAGTTGTTGGCTGAGTATAAATATAATTAATTTGAATTTTATGTAATGCAAAAAAGAATATCAGAGACCCTAAAAATACTGCAATAGTAATTAAAATTCTATTAATATAAAGCCATTCAATTTTTGTTTTAGATGCTGAATCTTTAAGTAAATTTCTTAATTTTCTACGCTCTTTTGTTCCTTCTTTAGGAATAAATTGATCTACAAACTTTTTCACAAATGGTTTTTCATATAATTTTGCTTGCCAAGGATTTTGTTCATCTTGTACCTTTTTTACTGAACCATTATCTTTTAATTTTCTTATTAAAATATAACAAATAAAGGTTGCAAGCATAATAAGTATTTGTACTATTAGACCTTGTTTGCCCTCATAAAAGTTTTTTGTAAATGAGAAATTTGATATAGCCCAACTCTTAAGTGGCTCTAATAAAAGCATTGGAATAATTGATATTACTGATAAACTTTGAAATGTATAATTTAATTTATCCCTTTTTAATATTTCAATCTGCATTTCTTGCGTAATATTTTCTAAGTTTTTTAAATAAAGTGAAGCTCCATCAACTCTTCTATCACCAAACTCTTGAGTTAAATATGAAATTCCAGCAAATTCTTTTATATAGTTATTTGGTGCAATATCATAATATTTTTCAAGTTCTGTTTCTGGGTCTTGTGAATTTAATATTTCATAAATTTTTTCTGCTTGTCTTGACATTTCAACATTTTCTGTATCTTGAGCAGTTGAATAAATTGCTTCTCCAACCATATTTGTTTCATGATAAGCATGTCTCATTGATGCAAAAAAGTCAATTTGTTGTATTAATAGGTTATTATCTAATTTATCTACCATTCCATCAGAAAATGAGTCTACTATAAATAATTCAAATACAAGTATTATAGACATTAATAATAAGTTTTTATTTGTAATAACAATTACTAGTATAGTTAATGGAATGATAATAAGTAATGCTTTAAATACAATTTTAGCACTATCTTGTCTTGTAATAAATTCATCGTCTAAGTTATTTATTTCAAGTCTACGCCTTATTTTTAATAAATATCTTTTTATAAATGGAGTCTTTAAAAATTTTATATATAATTTTTGATAGAATACATCACTAGAAAAGCTTTTCTCTTCTGTACCTTTTCTAAGTTTTTCTATTCTCATTACGTCTTCATTTCTCATTCTTTTCTTTAATCCAAGGTACAAGAATACTATTCCAAATAATAATATTGCAGCTATTCCGAACAAAAATTATTAATACATTTGTGCTCACTTTTAAAGCTCCACCTCCTTATCTTTAATTATTTTTATATTTTTTAGTTCTTTACAACTTGTCCTATATCATTAAATCTAACGCCCCATTTTCTACTAACAAACTCTTTAAATGCAGTAGCATCAGTATCATCCATATTAAGTAACATTTCTTGTAAGTTATGGTCTGATATTTTATTTGTAATAACATAGGCACCATCTTGATATTCAAGAATATTTACATATTTAAATAATTCTTTGTTTGTTTCCTTAGTATAATATCTAGTTGTATTATCAACAAATTTTTCAAATTTTCCTTCTAATGTTTTCTCTTTTTGATGGTCAAATGTATAGTCATTTACATCTTCTAGTGGGATACATTCTGTAATTCTTTCAATATATCTGTTTCCTTTAAAGTCTTTAACTAAATGTATATCAAAGTTAAGAACTTGTACAACCTGTTCTGCTGCAACAATTTCATTAGTGAAGTCACCATTTCTAAGCATTGAGTTTCTTAATGCTGTAACTAAGTTTGGAAATGTCTTAGCGTGGTGAGTAAATAATGTAAATTTAGATGCAACCTGGGCAGCTTGAATCATCCAAGATGCTACGGGGTCTGTTGCAACCTCTCCGAATTATGTTTACAGAACCATCGGTTTTCTTTTGAACATCAAGACCTTGTTGTCCTGAAATTGTATCTGTTTCTCTAAATGTAAGTATATTTCTAGTTGGATATATTTTTCTTAAGTGAAGCTCGAATGCAGTTTCCTGAACACGAATGTTCATTGTTTCATATATATTTTCTATCATACCCATAAGCATTGTTGTTTTACCACAACCCTGCTCACCAGTAAGTGATATAATTCTTGCTCCTTTTACTAAGTATTTTAATAAATCTATTGTATCTTCTTTTCCTGGTATTGTAATTAACTGTTCTAGTGTTGCTCTCTTTACGTCGAACTTTCTTACGAAGAATGCCCATGTTTCTGAGAATGATGGTCTTACAACTACGACACGAGAACCATCTTTCATTTCATTGATTTTATAACCATTTGTGTCTGATAATTGTCCTGGGTTATTATATTTGTAAATATTCTGGCAAACTCTTTTTAATTCTGCTTCTGTTCCAAATGATAGAAATGCTAAACGTATTGATTTACCTTGGAAGAATATCCATATACTATCACAAGCACGAGGAACTTTATGATCCATAACTTGGTTTAAGTAACTACTGTCTGTTTGTGCAACCTGGCTTAAGAAGCTTTCTGGTAATCCAGATACACCACCAGATACACCATCTATATTCATATCTCTTACTTCATCTATTGAACTATATCCCTTATATCTTTGGTATATTCTTTGTACAACTACCATTAATTTATCTTCAAATGTTAAATTAAAGTTTTCTTTTTCATAAATATCACTTATTTCTTCTGGAGTAATAACATATGATGGTTTTGCATCTCCTGATGTATATTTAAGTTCTGCTAAGTGATATTTTTTTATAAGTTGGGTTAGAGCTTCATATCCAAAGTCTTTTTTATACATAAAAATTATTATATCAAATTTATCTTGTGGAGTTAAAAGAGATGGAACATCAAATGGTATTGCTTTTGATACATTAGTTTCATCAACTCCATATTCTTTAATAAGTAAATCAAATATAAGCTCTTTTACATATTTTTTATCATTAACGTCTCCATATGTACAACCTTTTAAGGCCTTTTTTAACTCATATTTTTTATTCTTTCTTCTTTTTAACTCTTCTTCTGAAAGACCTAAATCGTAAAGGTTTACTTTAGTAATTTCATCTAGTCTCTTTTTAATGAAATTCATCATCATTTCTAAAGTATATGTTTTATCATCAACAACAACATTTTCCTCTACTTCTGCATCTTGAGTCTTTTTTATGTTTCTTTTTATTAATGCATAAATTGCAAATAAAATTACTGCAATAATTATAAGGTTGACTAACATAATTTCGTAATGCTCCTTTCTCCCTCTGTTTGTTTTTTTATTTATCTTAAGTATTATTATTTATTTAGTCCAAATTCATATGCTTGTCTTAAATAATCTATTTTTTCAACAGCTTCTCTAACCTGTGAACAAAAATATAAATTTTTAGTATTCCCACTTCCTAAAGTCTGTAATGATAAAAAGTAATCTAAAATTTTTCCATCTGAGCAATTATCTGCAAAAAGTATGCTATATGGTACTACAATAGGAACGTTTTTTTCTTTTAAGAATCTTCCTATATTTTTTGCAGTATATTTAGAATGTAGATTATATTTTCCAATAATTATTAATACATTGGTTCTTCTATAAAATTCATCTTCTTTTTTTAGAAGTTCAAAATTTATCATAGATTTCATATTTTGGTTAAGTCCTACAACTACTAGCGAAGAAATATCCATAAGTTTTCTAGCATTTTCTTCAGGAACTTTATTTGATAAATCTACTAAGACCATGTCATATGCTGTATTTGCTACATCTGCTATTTGTGAAAAATATGTTGAAATGTTTAAATATTCCTTAAAATCTGTAGTTTTTGGTGGTTGCAAAATATCTAATCTATCTTTTAAAATAGGCCTTGTATAGCTTCTAATGACTTCTTTATCCGCCCTATTACTTGCGAACATTCTTATTAACCCTTCTAGTCCATTTGCAATATCTGCATTAAGTGACTTTGAATAAGGATTTCTAAATTTTCCACCTGTGCTATTAAAATAACATTCTTCCATTGTTTTATCATTAAAATCTGTAGAAATAACTAGTATTCTATAATTATGTTCTATAGCCATGAGTGTTGCAATTGCAGCAACTGAAAGTGTTTGTCCACTCTCTTTCATGTCTTTATTTACAAATGTTATAATTGACATTTTTTAATTAAGTCCTTTCTACATTTTTTTTATCATTCTTCTTATGTCTGATTGATTGATGTATTCACCAACCATTAATGAAATTAAATATTCTAAACTGTCTTTATAAGTTGATGTATAATTTTTTAATATAATGTCTTTGGTTAATTGGTTTTCTAACGTAGCCTTTCTATCATTAATTGTGTCTGCAAATTCAACTTTCTCTTTTTTCCATGTAACATTAGTTCCTTCAACTAAATGATTTAGATAATCATCTTCTTTGTTGTTAATATTTGCTGAATATATAACTTTATATATTTCCATCTGTTGTTGTAGGAATCTAAAAACTTCTAATCCTCTTTGTAATTCATATTCGTCATAAGATGTTACAAAAAAGTTCTTTGCAGAATTAGGTAGCATAAATGAATTGAAGGTTTGGATATTATCTGTGTCAACTAAGATTATGTCATAGTTTAATCCATGCCCTAAATATTGCATTATCCCATTATAATTCATAAATCCCAATGCTACATCAATCTCTATATATTCACTTATATAAGTGTTTCCTTGTGCATTTTCAATTCTTGGAACAACATATCTTAATCTTTGCGTAGTTGTTGCATCAACTATTAAAACTTTTTTATTAAAATTCATTAATACTCTAGCAATGTTAAGAAGTAAGTCTTTTTTATCATAAGTTCCAATAAATCCTATTTGCTCCAATTTTATCTATCCTTTCTATATTTATAATATTATTCTACCCCATAAACTGATTCAAGATACGTTTTTCTTTCTGCTTCTTGTGTTGCAATTTCTGACTCAGTATTTGATTGTATTCCAGATGATTTAATTGATTCATCAATTGCGCCCAAAGCATCATTTACACCCTGTCTATATTGTGAATAAGTATTATTATATCTATTAATTAATTCATTTCTTGCAGTTGAAAGTATATTAGGATCTGTATCTACTAACCTTACTGTTGCTTGTGATGGTACATAAGTCGAAGATGCTTTTCCTTGAAGTCCAGGATCAGTATATTTAGTTGCATATAATTTACTTCCCGATATTTGATATGCGTCAACTATTGCTGCACTCATTGTTAAGATTTCTTCTTCTGTAACATTTAGTAGTAATGTTTCTGTTGAATACACTCCTCCTAAATCAGTTAGTGTTACTTTCTTCTTTGAAATAACTATATAATCTTCTCCACTAGGTAATCTAAGCCTTATATCTATTGTATCTCCACTTTCTAGGTTTGTAATTGGCACTATCATATTATATTCTTGCTCTCTTAAGTCATCTGTAACAACCTCTTCTTCAGTTGAAATCATATCTGCAGTTAATATACTTTTTGCTGGAATATCAATTTTTGCTAAAACTTTAACTGGAATTAAATTTCCTGCTTCATCTGTAATTTCAGATAATTCGCTGAATTGTCCCATTGTTATAGCTCCAGATGTTGCTACCTCTGCATTTGCTAGTTGAGTTGATAACATATCAGAAGTTATTTCTTCTCCTGATTTTACTTCTGCCTTTAAGACTACTACTGTTTTTTGGGCTGCTATCCTTTCTTTCTCTTGTCCATTTAATTTAAATATCCATAATACCAATAATGCTATTATTATTACTCCTATAAGTCCTGAAATTAATAATCCTTTTATAAAAGATGAACGTGCCTTTTTCTCTAATGGATTTAATGTTGCCATTTTATAATCCTCCCTAAATAATTATTTATTAATCTTTTTCATTTTATAACTTTTACCTTTTTTAAGCAATAAATTTTCTCATTGTTTCTATAATTTAATATATCTGTAATTTTTTTGTAATATTATCTCGTAATATTACAAAAAACTCTTTATTTTTTGCTAAAAATATGATATAATTATTTTAGTTTTAATTAAGGAGGTTTAATCTATGTGGTTTTTAATCATATTGATTATATTAGTTATAATTTGTTTAGCACTAAGTATAAAAATAGTTAGACAATCTGAAGTATATATTATAGAGAGATTAGGAAAATTTCATAAAGTTGCAGATGCTGGTTTAACAATAATAATTCCATTTGTTGATCATGTTCGTAGTATTGTAAGTTTAAAACAACAAACCTTAGATATAGCTCCTCAAGAGGTTATCACTAAAGATAACGTTACTATTAAAATTAATACGGTTGTATTTTATAAGGTAGTTGATCCATCAAAAGCAGTTTATGAAATTCAAAGTTTAAAGAAAGGTATAGAATATCTTTCTGTTACAACAATGAGAGATTTAATTGGTAAAATGGATTTAGATTCAACTTTTAGTTCAAGAGACATCATTAATGATAAATTAAGAGCAATTCTTGATGAAGCAACTAGCAAGTGGGGATGTACAATTGAGAGAGTTGAAATTCAAGATATTACACCACCACAAGATATTAGAGATGCAATGGAAAAACAAATGAATGCTGAAAGAAATAAAAGGGCTGCAATCCTTCAAGCTGAGGGTGAAAGACAAGCTGCTGTTCTTAAAGCACAAGGTGAAAAAGAAGCTGCTATCCTTCAAGCTGATGCTGATAGAGAGGCTAAAATTAGAAGAGCTGCCGGAGATGCAGATGCTATAAGAAGAGTTGCAGAAGCTAAAGCAGATGAAGTTAAAATGGTTTATGGTGCTATGATGAAGGCAAATCCAAGTCAAACTCTAGTACAATTAAAATCTCTAGAAACCTTACAAGATGTTGCAAATGGTGATGCTAACAAAGTATTTATTCCATTTGAAGCTACTTCAAGTTTAGCAAGTCTTGGTGCTCTAGCTGAAAGCGTAAAAGACAAAAATGAAAATAAAGAAAATAAAGCTCATAATGATAATTAATAGTAAATTATATAATATACATAAAAAAAAGAAGGTATCCTATTTTTATAGGACCCTTCTTTTTTATTTATTGATTTCCGTCTTTTTCTGCCATGTGGCAAGCCAAGTCTACAAGTTTATGAGCATATCCCCACTCATTATCATACCATGCAACTAATTTAACAAATGTATCAGTTAAGCCAATTCCTGCTTTTGCATCAAATATTGATGTATGTTCATCACTTATGAAGTCTGATGAAACTACATCTTCATCAACATATTCAATAATTCCTTTCATTGATCCTTCTGCGGCTTCTTTCATTGTATTGCATATATCTTCATAAGTTGTTGGAGTTGCTAGATTACAAGTTAAATCAACTACTGAAACATCAAGTGTTGGTACTCTAAATGCCATACCTGTTAATTTTCCATTAAGTGATGGTATTACTTTTCCTACAGCCTTTGCTGCTCCTGTTGATGATGGTATTATGTTACCAGCAGCTGCTCTACCACCTCTCCAATCTTTTTTTGAAGCTCCATCAACTGTTTTTTGTGTAGCTGTTGTGCTATGAACAGTTGTCATTAATCCATCTACTATTCCATATTTATCATTAATTACTTTTGCAAGTGGAGCTAAGCAGTTTGTAGTACAAGACGCATTTGATACTATATTCATAGATGAATCATAAGTATCTTCATTTACTCCCATTACAAACATTGGAGCATCTTTTGATGGTGCACTAATTACCACTTTTTTTGCTCCTGCTTCTAAATGTGCATTTGCTTTTTCCATTGTAGTAAATACTCCTGAACATTCTAATACATAATCTACACCATCTTGTCCCCATGGTATATTATGTGGATCCATCTCATTGTAAACTTTAACTTCTTTTCCATTTACAATTAATGTATTTCCTTGTGCATGAACTTCACCTTTAAACTTTCCATGTATTGTATCATATTTCACCATATAAGCCATATAATCAGCTTCTATAAAAGGATCATTTACTGCTACAACTTCAACGTTGTCCTTTTCTAAAGCTGCTTGAAACGCTAAGTTTCCTATTCTTCCAAATCCATTAATACCTATTCTTATTGACATAATTATAATCCTCCTTAAATTAATTATTATCTTTTTGAACAATTTTATTCTATTATATATGTATTTATTTTTCAAGTTGTTTTTAGATTTATCATTAAAATTTAATATTATACATACTTTTACGATTTGCAAAAATTTAATATTTTTAGGTACAACTAAAAAGCAATATAAAAATATTGCTTTAAATAATATTTTGTTATTATTTGATAAAATAATATAAAAAGATACTACTATAAAAATAGTATCTTAATATATTTATAACATTACATTTACTTCTGGTTCAGCTGGTTGTGCAAAATCTTGTCTTGGTCTTAAATGAAATCCTTTATCATAGTAAACTTCTTGATTCCAAAAGTCACTTACTTCTTTAAATATTTTCTTTTGATAAGGTGTTAACTCTACAACTATAGGTTGTAACCAATAGCTCTTAAAACTTGACCACATACCAACCTTCGCTGGAACTTTTGTATATTCTTTTGATTCATTTTCTTCCATATCTTGTTCCTCCTTTGTTTTTTCCAGTAATATATATCTTTAATATACTACATTAATTTTTTTTTATCAATATAATTTGCTTATTTTTTTATTACATTTTTATTACATTATTTTTTATTGCACAATATTGCATATTTTCACTATTTTTTTATATTGTTAAAAATATTTTATACGATTTTATTTCTTCTATACATTTTCTAAATTAAAATTTGGTACATATCCTTCTTCGCAATCTTCTAAATCCTGTATATATCCATTTTCTAATCCAATTTTATAAATATAATTTTGTATCTCATTATATTCTTTTCTTGAAACTTTTCTGTTTAAAAAATTATCTTCTTTTGCTTTATATGTTGGAAAATATTGAGCCATTATACTTACAAATACACCATTTGGCATATCATCTTTTATCCATTTTAAAATATTTTTTGAATTTTGTATATGGTTTGGAAGGATCAAATGTCTTATTATCACTCCTTTTTTTATAATACCATTTTGGTCAAGTTCTACTTTTCCAACTTGTCTATACATTTCTTGTATTGCTTTAGTTGCTATATCAAAATAATTTGGTGCACTTGAATATTTTATTGCTATTTCATCATAAAAATATTTTAAGTCTGGCAAATATACATCAATGTATCCATCTAAAGCCTTAATCGTTTCTATATTTTCATATCCATTTGAATTGTATATAATAGGAATTTTTAATCCATTTTCTTTTGCAATTTTTATAGCCTCTATTATTTGATAAATATACATTGTTGGCGTTACTAGATTTATATTATTGACATTTCTATTTTGTTGCTCAATAAAAATCTCCGCTAATCTTTGGATAGATACTTCTTTTCCAACCCCTTCTTGACTTATTTCATAGTTTTGACAATATATACATCTTAAATTACAATTGCTAAAAAAAATTGTTCCAGAACCATTTTTTCCACTAATGCAAGGTTCTTCAAACTTATGTATAGAAACTAGTGCTAATTTTATTTTATCATCACATTTGCAAAAGCCTATTTCTCCTTTTAATCTATTAACTTTACAATTTCTTGGACATACATTACATTTTTCTAGCATATTTTTTCGTACAATCAATTATATAGAAATATTAATCTATTTAATTGATTAATCCCTTTCTCCTTAACCTAAATTAATATAGTTTAATTATAAAAATTTATTTTTATTCTGTCAAATTAAGATTCAAAAAAAGAGAAATATCTATTTAAAAGACATCTCTCCTTTTCAAATATTTTACTTTAATATTAGCTTATCTAATATACCAAAATCTCCACAAAGTATACACATCATATTATTATTTTGGCTTCTTTTTAACGATTCTCTTTCTTCTATTTTTAAAATTTTATTCTTCACTTTATCTTCCCTTTATTTTATGCTACAACTCCACATATTTCACAAAGTTCCTTTTCATTATAAAATGTCTTCAATTTTTTGTCATATAAGTTTTGTAATTTCTCCATTTCTTCTATATCTAAATCATCTACTAAATGCGTATATCTTTCTGTCATTTCTATACTAGCATGACCTAGGATTACTTGTTAAAAATACATTTTTACCTATTAAATCTTCTAGATTATTAATTTTGTTTTCTTTCATAATATATGGTTCTAAGTTATTTTTTATAAGAATTCTTTTATCACGATTACATATAGAAATTTGCTTTGATTTTTCTTGTATTTTTACTGTAACTCTGCCTTCATAAGTATTACCTTTTTTTCTAATTGTTCCTTCACCTTTATTTCTTCTTTTCTTATCACCTGATTTCGTATTTATAATTTTTATGTCACCATCTTCTTTATTCACTAAAATCACCTCTTTAGAACGTTTTAGTAAAACTGTGACTTGTGGAATATATAATAATTATATAAATCGAATTTTACTAAAACAATTTGAGAAAAAATTTTTTTAATAATCAAGAAATTTTCCAATATTATTATTCATCCATTCATTTAGTCCAAGCTTATTTATTAGAATTCGCCTTTTAAATTTTATACAAGGAAAATCATCTAACTTTACAAGTTCTGCAACCAATTGTTTACTCACTCCCAAATATGCAGCACATTCTTCTATTGTCATTCCAATTTTTTCACACTCTCTATCTATTATTACTTTATTTTTCCTTCTTTTTTTAATATATCTTCTGCTAATTTCATTAGTTCATTTTCATCAGTATATAATTCAAACATGACTCTAATTTCAGATATAACATCTTTTAGTGTTTTTTCTTTTTTTTGAACTACAAAAAATTTCATGTAATGCTAATACAGTGTAGGCTATACAACATTCTCTGTTTATATAAATTCTCTCCATTTTCTTATCTCCATCTTTTTACCAAAATGTAAAATAAAATATAAAGATTATTATATTTTAAAAGCAGATATAAGTAAATTCTTTGCAAGTATTGACCATGATATTTTAAAAAAGAAGTTAAAAACTAGAATAAAAGACAAAGATGCACTAAATATAGTATTTAATATAATTGATAGTGATGATGAAGGCCTTAGTATCGGTAATATGACAAGCCAAGTTTTAGCTATATTTTACTTAAATGATATGGATCATTTTATAAAAGAAGAACTAAAAATAAAGTATTATGTCAGATATCAAGATGATTTCTTACTTTTTCATCAATCTAAATCATACTTAAAATATTGCTTAGAACAATTAAAAATATTTTTAGAAAAAGATGGATTAAAATTAAATAGAAAAACAAGGATTTTTAAAAATACAAATAATTTTATTTTTGTTGGTAGAAATAGTCGTGGTAGATATGCAAAATATAGAACCGTAAACAGAAGATTAAAGAAGAAAAGATACTTATATTATTCTCGGTATTGAGCCTATTAATAGTCTTGTTAGCAGTATGATATGTTACAAACATTTAGAAGAATTAAGATTTAAGTAACAATAAAATAAAAAGCAAATAAAAAACTAGCAATCTAAACTGATTACTAGATAAAATAGTGCTAAAATAATGCTCCCCTTCGGTAAATACCTACTAACAAACATATTTATCTATTTTTATTTATAGCACAGCGATTTTAAATCTGTACTAAAGGACAACGGTTTGTTTCTGAACTGAAGCTTCTCTTGTGCAACAAATGGTCTACACAACCAAAATTTTTCAGAATCTACCGGGCGAACCCCCAAGTTGTTGTTGTTACAGTCGTTGTTGTTCACGTTGCCGTTATAGTTGACATTCATCAAGTTGTTAGAGTTGTTAGCGGAAGGCGAAGCCAACCAACTAAATCACACGCGCAATCAAAAATTAACGCAACTCAAACGAGTCCATACAACCATGCCCCATAAAATACTATTCAAAAATATCATCCATTTTTGAAAGATTTTAACCATCCATTTGCATATTTAGCAATATCGTCTAATCTTTCTCCTAATTTAATATACTTTTTTTGAGTTATTAATTTTTTATCATAGCTTAAACTTAATAAGAAATCTACTATTTTTATTTTAGCTATTATTTTACAAATTAATTGTTTCTTTAATTCTACATCTTCTAATATATTTGCTTCATATGCAATTTCTAAAACATTATAAGTATTTGTTCTTATTCTATTTTTTAGTTCTATTTCTTTTTTATCTATAAAATTGCTTTATACATCGGAGCGCGGTTGGACACGAGGCCTATCAGAATGCAATCAACGTTATCCCAATTACTCAGTCGCCAAGTCGTATATGTTCTTCGGTTCTGCCCTCTCTACTATTTGGACTCCAGATCGTAGAGAAACTACCGGACGAACCCCAAAGCCGATGACGTTATAGTCGGCGTAGGTCACGCGGCCGTCATAGCGGACACTCATCAAGGACATAACGAGGTGGCCAGAGGAAGGCGAAGCCAACCAATATCCCAAACTTCCACCCAACTTAGCACTGCCAACGTGTGGGAAAAATGTTTTATAATCATTTCCTAATGTTGTTAAATTACTTTCTAGTCCACTCGTATTTCCATCCATATATAAACTATTTTGTTCAGTCTTACCCGTTGCAGTACATCCTACACAATATCCATTTTCACCAGAACCGTCTGGTTGTATTTGTTTAAATGTAGCATCATCTGTTCCTACTGCCTCATTCCATGCTGCACACCACATCTCTAATGTTGGTCCTCCGATTGCAAAGTCTACACAATCTGGATGCACCTTATCTGCTTCATTTTTTATTTCATCCCATACGTTTGTATTTAATAATTGTGATACCGCCATCCCACTATATTTTTTCTTAACTAGATACAAATCAAATTCTTCATGCATTACTGTCTTCAAAAAGTTGTCTATTGTTGGCAAAGTTAAGAATGCCGTAGGACCACTCGGCCAGTAAACATCATATGTATTGCTAGAATCTTGTTGGAAACCATTAGTATTTGTTGCGTTCTCTCCTATCACCTTCCACTCTCCTAGTTTGGTTACTGGCACACAATCTGCTGCTATTAAAAATATTCTATCATCTGTTGCATAAAATAATTCCCAATCATCCGCTGTACTTTCATTTCCATTTATATCCACACCTATGTCTACATATTTTCCTTGATATTCTTTTAAATTTCCTGCTATGTCACTACTTCCTATTCCGCCTGATGGTGGCGTTGGAGGATTTGGTAGGTCTGGTGGAGTTTCTCCATTTATTATTTTATCTATCTCTTTTTCTACTTCCCTTAATTTTTCTGTCTCATCTTCTTCTGATTCTTTATATTTTTCTCCTGCTATCTTTGCCCTTTGAAATAATCCATTTTGACTCAATGCTGTTGTTAGTGTTACTCCTGCTAATATTAGTAATATTATGATTGTTACTACTAATGCTATTAATGTGATTCCTTTTTCCTTATAATTTACTTTTCTCATCTTTCGCTTTCTCCTTCTTTTTTATTATTTGCTTTTTTATATTTATTATTTATATTAATTTTATTATTTTTAAAGTATTAAGTTAATACTTTATAAGACTTTACTTCTATATGTTTTATTAAGTTAAAAGATTAATAAAAAATTATAAACTCTTGCAATTCATTTATATCAATGATTTTGCAAGAGTTTATAATTAAATTTCTTTACAATTTTGTAATATTTTTTTATTTCTTTTTATTCTATAATTGACTTTATTATGCTATATATATTATATATTTATTTTTTATTAATCTTTTAAATTAATTAAATAAAAATAATTTTTCTAATGATTTTATTTTATAATTAAAATTTATAAATCAATATCATTATAAATTTTATTTCTATACTTAATTTATTGTAATTATTAATTGTTGCATATCTACAAATTGCATTTACTTTTTCACTTGACCTAATATATAAGCTTATACATATCTACACTTTACAATAGCTCTATTACCTCACTTGCATTGCAATTTTGTCCTTTTGGAATAGCAATTATTTTAAATTTTGATGTATTATTTCCAAACCTTATCTCTACAATATCACCAATTTTAATTTCATAACTTGGTTTTACAACTCTTCCATTTACTGAAATTCTTCCATTATCAGCTGCTTCATTAGCAATCGTTCTACGTTTTATTATTCTTGATACCTTTAAAAATTTGTCTATTCTCATATTTTATGTAAAACTCCTCTTTTTATTAATAATCTTTATCATGCCTTTATCATCTAACTTAAAAATCATCTATTATAATTCTATTGTTTTTCCTAAATAAGTTGAATATATTAATGTTTTATCAACCTTCCTCTTTAAAGATTTCTCTATCGCTTCCTTATATAAGCTTAATTGATAATTATATCTATCTATTAATTCTTTCTCATTTACATTTCTATCTGTTTTATAATCTACAAGTATTAATTTATCATCTTTATCAACATAATATAAATCAATAACACCTTGTACTAAAACATTTTCTTCTGTACCTTCATAAGGTATTTTCATATAAAAAGGTTTTTCTTTATTTATTTCTTTCGCTTGTTTTAAATCCTCAAAAAGCTCAGAATTCATATAATCTTCAAAAATAGATTTATCTTTCCTCAATGAATTTTTTTCTTCTTGAGTAATTTTTAATGATTCAATTAATTTTTCAATATCTTTTGTTGTTATACTAATTTTTTGTAAAGCTAAATGTATTAAAGTTCCTAGTCTTGCGCCTTTAATCTCTATATCATGTTTATTCTCAAAATAATCAGATTCTAAAGTATTGTTAAAATTATTTACAAATAAATTTTGTACTTCATCATTTCCTTGTTCTAGTTCTTTATCGTCTTTATTCTGATTTTCTTCCTTTAATTGAGTAACAGATGCATTGCTTGGCAATTCAACAGTATTTTTATACTTATATTCCCAATTTAGTAATTCATCAACCTTTTTATATTTTTCTTTATCTACTTTTCTATTAAAGTTAATTTCATCTAATTCTTCACTCTTTTCCTTTTTTAAATTAATAAGTGAATTTTTGTCTATTACATCTAATTTTAGGCTTAGTCTTGGATTATATAAATATACAAGTTCAATCCAATCTAAGTATCTTATATAGTCTCCAACTAATTTTGGACTAATTCCAGCAATTCTTTTATACTTTTCTAATTCAGCTTTCTTTTTTTCTAAAGTTGTATTTACCTTTCTGTCTGCACCTACGATAATCAATTTTTCTTTTGCTCTAGTTAGTGCTACATATAAAACTCTCATTTCTTCTGAGATAGCTTCTTTTCTCATTTTCATCTTAATTGCTTCTTTGCTTAAAGTAGAGTAATTTAAGCCATCTTTTACTAAGTTGACACCTATCCCAATATCTTGATCCAAAACAATTTTTTCATTCAAATCTCTCAAATTCATTTGTTTATCTACACCGCATAAAAATACTATTGGAAATTCTAATCCTTTGCTTTTATGTATACTCATGATTCTGACAACATCATCATTTTCGCCAATTATCTTTGCTTCTTGTATACTTGATTTTTCTTTAGAAATTTTTTCGATAAATGTAATGAAATTAAATACCCCTTTAAAACTAATCTTTTCATAATCTTTAGCTTTTTCAAATAGCTTTTTTAAATTAGCTTGTCTTAATTTTCCGTTAGGCATTAATCTTACATAATGATAATATCCGGTTTGTGAATATATTTTCCAAATTAATTCATCTAAAGGTAATTCTTTTTCATCTTTTTTCCATTCATCTAGTAGTTTTAAAAATCTTTTTACCTTGTCAGTTTTTGTTTCTTGCAATGCCCTAAAAAATGGTACTTTAGTTTTGTTAAGTCTTATTTCCATTAATTCATTTTCACTAAAGCTAAAAATTGGAGATCTTAGAACAGTTACAAGAGGAATATCTTGAAGTGGATTATCTATTATTTTCAATATTGAAATAATAGTATCAATTTCTATTGATGCAAGATATTCTGAGGCAGTATCTGAAAATACAGGTATGCCTTGCTCGATTAATTCTTTTTCATATATTGGTGCAATGCTTGAAGGACTTCTTAAAAGAATAGATATATCCTTGTAATTATAACCTTTATCTACTAACTCTTTTATTTTTGTAGCCGTAAATCTTGCTTCTAAGACTGACTTTTCTAAAAGTTCTTCATCTTCGCTATCCTCTGCATCTGGTTCTATTTCTTGAGTATCAATTTTTTCTTTTGTTTCATCTAGTGCTCCATCCATATCTTCAAGTTCTATTACATTTAGCTCTGCTATACAATCTATTTTTGGTTCATCAAAAGTTCCGGCAAAGTTTAAATATTCATCCTTATCATAATTCATTTCGCCTAATTCTTTGCTCATTATACATTCAAATATCTGATTAGTTAAATTAATTACTGTTTCTCTACTTCTAAAATTACTATAAAGCTGTATTTTAGTATCAGTGCTTAAGTTATTTTCTTCAGTGTCATCTTTTTTATATTTTTCATATTTGCTTAAAAACAAGTCAGGTCTTGCTTGTCTGAATCTATAAATGCTTTGCTTTACATCTCCAACCATAAAAATATTTTTTCCGTTAGAAACACTATTTAATAAACTCTCTTGAATTAAGTTAATATCTTGATATTCGTCAACATCTATTTCCTCAAAATTATATTTTTCTGCTATCTTTGTTTTCTTTCCACTTTCATCTATTAAAAGTTTTAAAGCTAAGTGCTCTATATCAGAAAAATCAACAATATTTTTTTCTCTTTTTCTCCTCTCAAATTCAGTTGAAAAATCTAATACTAAATCTTCTATTGATTTTAAAATTGGATACATTGCTTTAATATCTTCTATTGCATCTTTTGAAGTACAACTTATTAAGTTTCTTAATTCTGAATCAACTAAAGATTTTGCTTCATCTCTATATATTTTGGCATCATTTTTTATTTTATTAATTTCCTCAGAAGAAAATTTTCTTTTTCCTGACCACCTATCAAATTCTTTGTCACATATTCCCTTATATAAATTATCCCAAGTATCGGTATTTATTCTTGATATATCATCAAAATCTTGCATTACTAAAGCCATGCAATCTACTAATTCACTCTGGTCTTCAAGTATTTTTTTTGAAATTTCAAGATTAGATATTGCATCATTTATTAATTTTTTTGCATTAGAAAATAACATCTCACCCCAGATAGTATTTAAAAAATCTTCTTCTTTTATATTTAATAATTCAACTTTTTCTTCAAGCCATTTTTCTGGATTTGGTACACATCTAGTAAATTCATATATATTTAAAATAATTTCTTTTAAAGCGTCATCACTTTTATATGTTGTATACAATTCTAACAAATTTATAAAATCTTCATTATTTTCTTCATATTTCTTTTCAAAAATATCCTCAATTACTTCTTGTTTCATTATGCTTATTTCTGTTGTATCTGCAACTCTGAAGTTTGCTGGAATTCCAAGTTCAAAAAAATTATTTCTAATTACATCTAAACAAAAAGAGTGAATGGTGCTAATATGAGCTCTATTTAATAAAAGTATCTGTTTTTGCAAATACTCATCATCTGGATTTTTGTCAATATTCTTGTAAATTGCATCTAAAAACCTTTGCTTCATTTCACTTGCTGCTGCATTTGTGAAAGTAACAACTAAAAGTTTATCAATATCAATTTTTTGATTAATTACTTTGTTGATTATTCTTTCTACTAATACGCTAGTTTTTCCGAGATCCTGCAGATGCAGACACTAAAATATTTGATCCATTTTTTTCAATTGCTTGTTTTTGTTCTTTGGTCCATTCCATTTTTTTAAGATTACTCCTTTTTGTTATTATTCTTTTTTAGTATACTCTAGTTTTTTGCTTATTTCAATAATATTTTTTCAGATTATGGGCAAAATACATGATAAATAAATTTTTATTTGGTTATTTTCTAACTTAATAAAGAAAGGATAATTTTTTATGGATAAGAATAAATCACTCAAAAATAGCGCTGAAGATATCACTATGGATTCAAAAGAGGATGAGAAGAAAAGCAATATATCTGACAATATCACTGATTCTAGAAAACCTGAACTTTCTGATGAATCTTCAGATAATAAGAAATCTAATGAGTCTTGTAACTCAACTGATGACTTTAATTGTTTCGATATTGATTTAGCTGTTTTAAATGAAATTAGCAAAATTGCTCAAATGGGTATGAGTAGTATATCTTTTTTAACAAATAAAATTTCTGACAAAGAAATGAAAAAGCTTCTTGTTTCCATGTATTCACAATACTCAAACATTTTACATCAAGTAAATCAACATTTTGAAAAATATGGAGAAATTCCAGAAGATACCCCAAGATACACTAAAATGATGAGCTGTTATGGAATAAAGATGAATCTTTTGAGAGATAGTACAAATTCTCATATTGCCGAAATGATGATACAAGGAACACTTATGGGAGTTATTGAATGTCAAAAAATCTTAAATTGTAATTTATGTATAGAAGATAGCACAACTGATTTACTAAAAGACTTTAATAAATTCCAAAGAGATAATATAAATAAGTTAAATGCTTTTTTGTAAATTTTATTAATCAAATACTTTTTAGTCAAAAATATACCACCTAATAGAATACTATTAGATGGTATTTTTACCTAAAAAGAAAAGATATTATTTGTCATACTAAGCTTTTTACAAAATTTTATCAGAAAAAACTGTTTTTTCTTTTATTTGATTTCCATTTAAAAATGACTTTATATCCATTTTCTTGCCATTTTCACCCTGAATCTCTAATACCTCAATTATTCCATTTGCTGTTTTTATAAATAAACCTTTCTTCTTATCTGAGATTACAACCTCACCATTTTGCATATTATCATCTGCGATTCCATCTATTTTTTCAAGTTCTTTTACTTTCCATATTTTTATTTTTTTGCCTTCTAAAAATGAATATGCACCCATTATAGGATTTAATCCTCTTACTAAATTTTTAATTTGTTTAGCATTTTTATTCCAATCAATTAAGGCCATTTCTTTATCTAACATTGGTGCAATAGTAAATTCTCCTTCTTGTTTTTCTGCTCCTATTTTATTTTTTACTTCTTCTTTTAATTTTTCTTTTTGATCCTCATCTAAAATTTCATTTGTCAATTTGATGTTTTGCACTACTTCTTCTAATTTATTTACAGTTTCAACTAAAAGTTTTGCTCCAACCTTTGATAACCTTTCCCATAGCTCTCCTGTTGTTTCATCTTCTCCTATCTGAACTTTTTCTTTTAATATCATGTCTCCTGTGTCCATACCTTCATCCATAAACATTGTAGTTATTCCAGTTTCTTTATCTCCGTTTAATACTGCCCATTGAATTGGTGCAGCACCTCTATATTTTGGAAGAAGCGAACCATGAACATTTATGGCTCCATATTTTGGAATATCTAGTAATGCTTTAGGAAGTATTTTTCCATAAGCTACTACACAAAGTAAATCAGGATTTAAACTTTTAATCTCATTTATAAAATCAACATTTTTTCTAATTTTTATTGGCTGATAAATCTTTAAATTTTTCTCTAATGCATATTCTTTAACAGGGGATGTTATTAATTTCATTCCCCTTCCCTTTGGTTTATCTTGATTTGTAACTACTGCTATTATTTCATTTCCAGATTCATATAATGCCTTTAATGATTTTTGTGCAAAATCTGGTGTTCCCATAAAAATTATTCTCATTAGATTTTTCCTTATAAATAAATTTAGGTTTTAAGTTTCACCTATAAACTTTTTATTTTAAATTTCTAGTCTTCTTTATTTTCTATATACTCAAGAGTTCCCGGCTCCATTATATCAACAAAAAGAATTCCATCTAAATGGTCTATTTCATGTAAAAGTGCCTCTGCAAGAATTCCTTTTCCTCTAACTGTAATCTTTTTTCCGTTTTCATTTAAAGCTTTAACTGTAACTTCACTAGGTCTTATGACCTTTGCAAATTTATTTGGAAAACTTAAACATCCTTCCTGACATTCTTGACTTCCTTTTGTTTTTACAACTTCTGGATTTATCAATATTAAAGAAGGTGTTCCATCATAATTAATGTCAATTACAATGACTCTTTTTAAAACTCCAACCTGTACAGCAGAAATTCCTACACCATTATAATAATGCATAGTTTCATCCATGTCTTTAATTAATTCTTTAATTTTATCATCAATTACTTCAACTTTTCTTGATTTTTTTCTTAAAATTTCGTCTCCTTCTTTTCTTACTTCTCTTAATGCCATTTAATTCTCCTTTCAGCACATCATTTTAAGTTAAATTTATATTATTTCTCACTAATTTTAAGTTTTATGAATATTCTTTATTATTAATTTACAACATCTTATATTACAACATATTGTTTGGATTTAATTCTATTGCCATCCTTGAAGTATATGTTTTCATTTTATAAAATTCTTGCATACAATCATTTAACAAATTATTAATCCTATCATCATACTTACACTTTATTATTATCCTCATTCTGTATCTATCTTTAATCTTGTCAATTGGCGAAGGTACTGGACTATAAAGTAATACTCCAAACCTTTCATTTATAACTCTATCTTTTAAATAAGCATGAACTTTTTTTGAAACATCTTTTAATTCTTTTAAATTTTTTGCTGACATATCAATTAATATTATATCGCAAAATGGCGGATATTTCAATTGTTTTCTAATGTCAATTTCTGTGTCATATAATAAATCATAATCTTGTGATTTTGAAAATTCTATTGCATAATTATCAGGATTATAAGTTTGAATTATAACTCTTCCTTCATCCTTTTCTCTACCAGCTCTACCTGCAACCTGCGTTAAAATCTGAAAAGTTTTTTCATTCGCTCTAAAGTCACCAATATTTAAACTTCCATCAGCTGCAATTACTCCAACTAATGTAACATTTGGAAAATGGTGACCTTTTACTACCATTTGAGTACCAATTAAAATATCTATATTTTCATCTCTAAACTTGCTTAAAATCTGCTCGTGTGAATTTTTCTTAGAAACTGTATCTATATCCATTCTTATGGTTGTAGCTTCCGGAAATAATTTGTTTATTTCTTCTTCTAACTTTTGTGTACCTGATCCAAAATATCTTATATTCTTGCTTTTGCACTCTGGACATTCTGTTACTTCATCTTGCTCATATCCGCAATAATGACATTTTAGCTTATGAGTATATTTATGATATGTTAGAGTAATGTTGCATCTCTTACATTTTACAGTATATCCACAATCTCTGCACATAACAAATGTCGAAAATCCTCTTCTATTCAAATATAAAATAGTTTGTTTTTTATTATCTATATTTTTTCTAATCTCTTCATAAAGCTTTTTGCTAATCATTGATTTATTACCATTTGCTAACTCTTCTCTTAAATCAACAATCTCAACTGTTGGAAGTTTTGAATTATTTGCTCTTTTGCTTAAAGTTAATAACTGATAATCTCCTTCTTTTGCCTTATAAAAAGTATTCATATCTGGTGTAGCACTTCCAAGTATTAGTGGAATATGTTTCTTTTCTGAAATATATTCTGCAACTTCCCTTGCATCATATCTAGGAGTCATCTCTGATTGATAAGATTCATCATGTTCTTCATCAATTATGATTAACCCTAAATTAACTGCTGGAGAAAATATAGCAGATCTTGCTCCTATAATAATTTTTGCTTCACCTGATTTTATTTTATTCCACTCATCATATCTTTCTCCAATTGATAACTTACTATGCAAAACAGCTATATGTTTTTCTCCAAATCTTGAAATAAATCTATCAACTGTTTGTGGAGTTAGTGAAATTTCTGGAACTAACATTATACTGCTTTTATTTTGCTTTAGCATTTTTCCAATTAATCTTAAATATATTTCTGTTTTACCTGAACCTGTTATTCCATATAATAAATATTTTCCATCCTCCTTAATATTATTGTATGCAATTTTTTGTTCATCTGTAAGCTCTAAATCCACAGTTTTCACAATCTTTCTGTTTAAAAATGGATTTCTTTCAATTTGAGTACTATTTTGTTCTAAATAATTATTTTTTATAAGAGTTTTTACTATGCTACTCGATGCATCAGTAAAAAGTTCTATATCACTAATAGTAGCATTTCCATTATTTATCAAAAACTCTAAAACTCTTTTTTGTTTCTCTGATTTTATTATTCCACTCTCTATATCTTGCAAAATTTCATCTTCGTCTTTTGCTAAAGTTACTAAATTTACTCTCTTTTCCTTTACTCTATTAAGTATATTTTTTGAAGTCCTTCCCGGTGGTAACATTAATTTCAAGCAGTCTGATATATTACAAAAATATCTGTGTGACATCCATTTTGCAAGCTCAATATAATCTTCATTTATTTGTTCTTCCTGAAGTCCTGCAATTTCTTTTACTTTAAATTCTGAGGTTTCTTTTATTCCAACAACAATTCCCTCTTCTAATTCTTTTTTCCTTGAAAAAGGCACAAAAACTCTCGTCCCGATATGTACATCTAAATTTTCGGGAATCTCATAATCAAATGTTCTATTTAATGTTTTTACGCTACTATTAATTATTACCTCTGCAATCATTATACATCCTTTTATTTTTTCATTTTTATTTTATGTGCTTTAATGACATTATTCATAAGCATAGCTATAGTCATAGGTCCAACTCCACCAGGTACTGGTGTTATATATGATGCTTTTTTTGATATATTTTCAAAATCAACATCTCCGCATAATTTTCCCTTTTCGTTTACATTCATACCAACATCAATTACGACTGCACCTTTTTTTATCATATCCTCTTTTATAATATTTCTTTTTCCAACTGCAGAAACTACTATGTCCGCATCTTTTAATTCTTTTTCTAATTCTTTAGTTCTCGAATGGCAAATTGTAACTGTGGCATGTTTTGAAAGCAAGCATTGTGCCATTGGCTTTCCAACTATATTGCTTCTTCCAACAACAACAGCTTTTTTTCCTTCTAAATCTATTTTATATTTTTCAAACATTTTTATTATTCCAAGCGGAGTGCAAGGAACAAAACCATCTTCACCTATTGCTAATTTTCCTACATTATATGGATTAAATCCATCTACATCTTTTTCTGGTAAAATTCTTTCAAATGCTTCTTGTATATTTAATCCTTTTGGGATAGGACTCTGTAATAAAATTCCATCTACTTTTTTATCTTTATTTAGTTTGTCTATTAAACTTATTAATTCCTCCTGAGTAGTTTCATTTGGAAGTAAATATTCTTTAAATTCTATTCCAACCTCATCACAAGCTTTACTTTTATTACGTACATATACCTTAGATGCCGGATCCTCCCCACATAATATTACAGCTAATTTTGGCTTTAAATTTTCTTTTTCAACTTGTTTTTTTAAGTTCAATCTTATTTCTTTTGCTAGCATTTTTCCATCAATTATTACTGCCATTTTTTTCTCCTTCTTTATCTGTATTTTTTCTTATATTATATAAACATTTTATTTTATTTTCAATTATTTTATAAAAAAATAACTATTAAATTTTATTTTCTCTTACAAGTTGCATTTACTTTTTCACTTGACCTTAAATTTTATTTATCTTAGCTTTTTATAAAAAATATTATTTCAAATAAAAAATTCTATAAAAGTTTACAGCTTTTATAGAATTTTTATTTATAAATTATATTTTATTAATATGAACTTCCACCGTATTGTGACATTAAATATGAAGAATAATCAAATGGTTCTAGTATCTCTGGTAATCCATAATCAATACCAAATGTATCAACTGTAATTGAATTTATTACTGGTGGATCTACTGGCTTATCTGCAGTCAAGTTTTCATCATTTGTTTCTCTAGTTTCAACCTCAACATTTGAGATTTCATCAACTATTTCCATTCCAGATGTAACTTTACCAAATGCAGAATATGTACCATCTAAACTTGATGAATCTGCTGTTACTATAAAGAATTGACAAGAAGCAGAATCATATCCTTTAGTAGCTAAACCTGATATTGAACTATAATCTGATCTAGCCATTGAAATGATATTTCTAGTATGTTTTAAAGTATTTTGATTAAAGTTATTTATAATAAATTCACCTTTTATAACATACTTTTGATTTATATCTTCTATAACATAATCTTTACCATTCTTTTTAAAGGTTTTATCTACTTTATTTGAATCTTCTGTGAAGTATCTATCATAAATCTTATAAACTTCAATTTTTTCATTATCTACTGTAACTTCTTCTTTATAATTGTCTAAATTATTTTTTACTAAATCCTTTATAGTTGCATTACCTGTACCATCCCCATTAGGATCTCCACCTTGTATCATAAATTCAGGTATTGTTCTATGGAATGTTAATCCATTATAAAAACCATTATTAGCTAATGCTATAAAATTTGCAACTGTGTTAGGTGCATATTGTGGATATAACTCTACTTGTATAGTTCCTTTATCTTTAATTTCTATAGTTGCTACTGGATTCTTAGATACATATGTATATTTTAGAATAATTGTATTTACTACATAAGCAATTAATGCAATAACTATTAGCATAGCTACTATTGTAATTACAATTGCAAAATAATTTACTTTACTTGTTTCTTCTTTTTTTACTTTTTCTGTTTTATTTGTTTTATTATTGTTTTCTTTCATTGTTATATTCCTTTTTATGTATTTAGGCTTATGGTGTCGCCTATGACCTTTTTGTTATAAATAATAATTACTAAAATAATATACTACTAAATTATCATATTGTCAAATACAAATTGTTCTTGCATTCTTTTTAAAGACTGTACTATTGCCTTTGATCTTACTTCTCCTATTCCATCAACATTGTCTAATTCATTAATGTCAGCTGAAAGTAGATTTTGAAATATTTTAAATCTTTTTACTATATTCTCTACAATATTTACAGGCATTCTAGGTATTTTACTTAAAATTCTATAACCTCTTGCATATATAGTAATCTCATCATAATTGTCTGTTTCTTTTATTCCTAAAATTGATGCAATTAAATTTGGTTTCATTAAATCTTCCATGCTTAGATTTCTTATTTTCTTATATGCATCTAATGCATCTTTTTTACAGATATAATCTCTTAATATTAATAATTCTTCTCGTTCTACTCCGTCAATTAATTCATTTAGTTGCATTGCAATTAGTCTACCTTCTGTTCCTAATTCATAAATAGATTTCCTTACTTCATCTGCAATCTTCATAAGCATTTCTGCTCTCTGCAATGTTTCAACAATTATTTGAACTGTTACTAAATCGTTGAATTCATATTCATTTAACATACTTATTTTATTATCAAAAACTTTTCTATATTTTTCAACTGTTTGAAGTGCTTGGTTAGCCTTTGCTGCTACTTTTGATGTATCCTCTAAAACATATCTTTCTTCTCCATTATAGATAGTAATAATTTCTCTTCTTTGCGAAATACTTATAACTATATTTTTAGTCTTTTTTGCTACTCTTTCTGCTGTTCTATGTCTAGTTCCAGTTTCGGTAGTAGGAATACTTGGATCAGGCATAAGTTGGGCATTTGCAAATAAAATCTTTTTCAAGTCTTCACTTAAAATTATTGCTCCATCCATTTTAGCAAGTTCATAAAGTTTTGCAGGTGAATAATCAACATTTATATTAAATCCACCATCAACTATACTCATAACTTTTTCACCATCACCAATAACAATTAATGCTCCTGTCTTTGCTTTTAAAATGCTTTCTAGTCCTTCTCTTATTTGAGTACCAGGTGCTATCATTTTTAAAATTTCAACAATTTCCATTTTAAAATTCATTCCTTTCGTAAAAAGCAAATATCCAAAGCTTCATTTACATTTCTAACACCTATTATATCTAATTTATAAGTATTTTTCAAGTGTTTTTTGTTATTTTCTGGAATTATGCATTTTTTTATTCCAAGTCTTTCTGCTTCTTTTAATCTTTTTTCTATCATATTTACTGCTCTTATTTCACCAGTTAAACCCACTTCTCCTATTATAGCCGTATCTTTTGAAATATATGTATTTTTAAAACTCGACGCTATAACTAATGCAATTCCTAAATCAATTGCTGGCTCATTTATTTTCATACCACTTACTACATTCAAATATATATCTTGATTTCCTAAGCTTAAATGAGCTCTTTTTTCAAGTACAGCTACTAATAAAGCAATTTTATTAAAATCTATACCACTGCCTGTCCTTTTAGGAATCCCATAAAAACTCTGTGTGGTTAATGCTTGAAGTTCTACTAAAAGTGGTCTTGTTCCCTCTAAGCTACATACTATTGCCGTTCCGAGGGATCTGTCCTTGTTCTTCTGAAATAAGCATTTTAGATGGATTTGTTACCTCGCACATTCCTTCATTTTGCATTTCAAACATTCCAACTTCATTTGTTGAACCAAATCTATTTTTTACACCTCTTAATATTCTATATGAAAAAAATCTTTCCCCTTCTAGATAAAGAACTGTATCTACCATGTGTTCTAATACTCTTGGTCCTGCTATATTGCCATCTTTTGTCACATGACCAATAATGATTGTAGTTATTTTGTTTTGCTTACAACATTTCATTATTCTTGCTGTAATCTCCCTAACTTGGCTTACCGTTCCTGGTGCTGATGTAATTTCATTTGAAAACATTGTTTGAATAGAATCAATAACAACAAGTTTTGGATTCATCTCTAAAATTTCTGCTTCAATTGCATCAATATCAGTTTCTCCTAAAAACATTATATTATCATTTTTTATATTAAGTCTATCTGCTCTTAACTTAACCTGTTCTGCTGACTCTTCTCCAGATACATACAACACTTTTCCATCTGTTCCTATTTTATCACAAATCTGCAAAATAAGAGTTGATTTTCCTATTCCTGGCTCTCCTCCAAGTAAAACCAGTGAACCTTTTACAATTCCACCACCTAAAACTCTGTCTAATTCTTCAACTCCAGTCTTAGTTCTAATTGCTTCTTCGCCTTTTACTTCATTTAAGTTAAGTGGTTTTGCTTTTTCCTTAATTTTTACATTAGTTCCAGATGATGTTGTAACTTGTACTTTTTCTTCGTAAAATGTATTCCAAGCATTACATGCTGGGCATTTTCCAAGCCATTTTGGAGATTCATATCCACAATCACTACACACAAATACTGTTTTTGCTTTTGCCAATACTTTTATCCTCCTATATTTTTATATATAAAATATCATCTTTTATATATTTTTTCAAGGATTTGTATATTTCTTTTTAATCGATTTTATTTTTTCATCAGAAATAGTAACACCTACATTATAGTATTAAATTAGTAAAAAAAATGCATAAAAAGTTTTATGCATTTTTTTACTATATAATTATTTTCTAATCACTCCCAATTTGCATTTCCTTCATCATCTGCATTTGTTGACTCTACTATAATTACTATATTATAAGTACATGGTTGTCCATCGTAGTCCGATAAAGAAATATCAAAAGGTAAGTTTCCAGTTGTGCCATTTGATGAAACTTGGCTTGAATAATACCAGAATTCATCACTATTTACCCATTTATCCTCCTCAGAACAATAATATACTAAATTTAGTGAAGATAAGATTTTAAAACGGATATATTTATCAGTTGAATCAGTATTTTTTATTTCTATGCTTTTTAATGAATTTTTCTCTGAATCATCTCCATTATCAATTATATTAATTTTATCATTTATAAGATTTCTATTTTGTGACTCAATTTCCCATTGTTCGTAATAATCGTTATATTTAACTTCATATTCAAGTATAGATATATCTTTATTACCATTATTAGAATATTCAAAATTGAATTCTACATTGTTTTCTTCTTCATTCATTACTACACTTGTTACTTCATCTGCAGAAGTAAGATAACATTGATTTCCATAATATAAAGGGAAAATTCTATATTCTAAACCAACTGGCAAATTGTCAGCTGAATAAGTATTTTCTCCTTCATTTTCACATTCAGTTGCTATAATATCATCATACATATGCTCTCCATTAAGTTCAGCAGTAATTTCATATATAAAATCTTGTGTCTTAAAAGATCCTTCTGGAGTATTTGTTATGTTATTAACTATCTTAATATCAGAGAATATATTATTTGCATTTACAGCATCTATTTCGAGAGACACATCATATAAACTATCTCCATTTTCATTTGCATATACAAACGAAATAATTGCAGGTATAAAATCTACTTCATAATATTTAGTATATGCCTTTCCGAATTCACTATTTGAAGCATGTGGTACTATTAAGTAGAAATCTTTCTTCTTTAGTTGTGTGTCATTTTCTAATTGTAACATATTTTCACCACTATATTGATATGAAACAGTCGGTTTCAATTTATTTTTTATTATTATATTTTTAATTCTTGTTGTTAGAATAGGATCTATTGTAGAACCAGTATCTAAATCAGATGTATCAACATTATTTAAGTCTTTAAAATTATTATCTAAAACAACTTCACTTTTGCCTGAATCCCACTCAGCTATTTTATAAAAATCAATTTCAAAATTTGAATTCTTTAATTCTTGAGCTAAACTATATGAGTCATCTATAGGATAGAATTTTTTACCATTTGAAGAATAATTATATTGATTTATTTCAACATAATCACCAAAACTGATTTGTAAAGAAACATTCTTATCAAATTCTGTATTTTCGGCAGGTGAATCTGAGCCATTGAAAGTTCCTTGATATGGGCCTGTTCCAGACAAACTTTCTCCTTTAAATTTAATAACAAGATCTTGCTCTTCTTCTATATCTGCAACGTTAAACTCAAATAATTCGAATGGTAAATCTTTATATTCAGGAGGTTCTGTAACACCAACATAATAGGTACCAGCTTCTTTTATAAGAGATGAACAATCAGCTTCACCACTATCTCCAACTTTAATATCGATTCCTAATGGTTGAAGACATTCTTTATCTTTACATATACTAAATTTCCAGTTACCTATTGATTCATTACTGTCAAAATCGACACCTTTTACTTTAATAACTGAATTTATAGAATTCTTGTTGTCAAGTTGTTTTTCAATTTCTCTCAATTGTTCTTCTTCAATTTCTTCAGCATTCTTATATTTTTCAGCAGCCTGTTTTGCCCTTATAAATAGTCCATTAGCACTTAATGCTCCATTTAGTGTTATTCCTGCTAATATTAAAAGAATTATGATAGTAACTACTAATGCAACTAAAGTAATACCACTTTCATCTTGATTCTTTTTTATAAATTTAATTTTGCTCATTTTTCAACTTTCCCTTCTTTTGTATTTTTATCTTAATCAGTAAAATTTTATATTTATTATCATACAAATTTTATTATTTATACAGTGTTAAGTCAATACATTATAAAATTTTATTTCTATATGTTTTATTAATTAAAAAGATTAATAAAAAAATATAAACCCTTGTAATTCATTTATTTCAATGATTCTGCAAGAATTTATACTTAATTTCCTTTACATTTTTGTAATAATTTTTATATCTCTTTTACTTTTATAATTACCTTTATTTTGCTAAACTTTGTATATATTTATTTTTTATTAATCTTTTTAATTAAACAAAAATAATTATATTATTTATCCTTTTAAAATACTCACAAATATAAAGGATTTATATTTCTTTTTAATCAATTTAACTTTTACTTTTTTATACTTTATATACTTCTTTTCTACCTTTATAAATTAAAAATATCACTATTATTAAATTTACTATTAATATTGCTTCTAATATATATTTTAATATCTCTCTTACCTTTCCTTTTATTACTATCGCTTTTATATTTGATTTTGCATTTATTGTTTTATATTTATTCCCTGTCTCTTTAAATTTTACTTTTAATCCTATTATTCCTTTTTTTACTTCTACTTTATTCTCTCCTACTATACTATCTAATCTTTCTTGTATTTGCTCTTCTCTAAAATCTAGTGATTTATTCTCTACCATACTTAATAATATTGCTAAATTTATCTGTTTCTCTTCTTCATTTACTTTTGTCTTTCTATTTGTCTCTGCTCCTATTGTTAATATCTCTGCTATTATTAATATACTTACTATTGCTATTACTGTTATTTTCTTCTTTATTTTTTCATTCCCTCTTATTAATACTTTTGATAATTTTCTTATTATTACTGGCAATATATATATTATTCCTAATAATACAAAAAATATTATCGTATATATTCCAAAGAAATATTTCCCACCTAGATTACCCGGTAACATATTCTTCTCTAAGTAAAAATAATTTGGTTCATAATTTTTTAACATAACCTTATTCAAGAATATTGCCCATAATATCATTATTAGCATTGTTACTATTATTTGCCATATCTTTTTTACTTCTAATTTTAATTCTCCTAATCCTATCAACGATATTGGTATTACAAATAACATTGTATGTGCCCATATTCCTTCTATTGTATAAAAACTCATAAATCTACTATCAAAATATTCATTTATCAATAGCGTCATTATCGCTCCCATCATTGATAATATACATACTGGCGTTCTTATTTTTTTCCAGTCAAATATTATCATTAATGGTAAAAGATAAATTAATATTGTACACATCTGTCCCGGTATTAAATCTCTTCCATATGGTAATGAACAACCTACTATTGACTTTATTATTTGTAATTCTATTCTTATCACTAACACAAATATTACTATTGATTTTACTAGCTTTTTTCCTTTTTCTTTATTCTTTTTGCAATATTGGTACATAACTATTGATAATATTATTACTATTGCTATCCACCATATATGCCTTGCATCTTCAAACGTTCCATATCCTAAATCATCATTATATGGATGCATTTCTCCATTTGCAACTTTGAAAAAGCCAAAAAATTTATTTATAAAATTTATTATTTCCGTTATTAATGTCATTTTTTGTTACCTTTATATTTTAATTTTCTTCTAATTATATATCTCTACATCATTCTCATTACCCCCGATATCTTCTAGCTTATAACCATCGAAAAAACATGGGCTATTCGTAAGCGAACCCTCATAGATTTTAAATTTCATATTCTTACTTGGATAACACACATATGATCCATATTTTAACGACTTTGGTAATTTAATCTCTTTTATTTTTGATCCATAATTATTAAAAGATCTAAAAGTATCAAACATGTAAACCACTGTCTCAGGTATATTCATACTATCAAAATTTAACGTCGACCCATAATAAGTTCCAACCATGCATGTTACAGGCTCATCATTAACAACGTATTTGCATTCAGTATTCACAGACTTCCAATCCTCTAATTTCTCTTCGTCTCCATCAAACAGAACTTCAACCATATCATTACGACTCACATTCCATCCACATAAGTTAAATCTATATTTTAATAATCCGTCTTCTACTTTCTCGTAATCTATATTTCCATTCATCATCGATTCTATATCAAAAATCCCAACTCCACTTCCCTCATCTAAAAAAGGTAAACAGTTATAAGTATATGTGTATTCTTCTTCCTTTACTATACAATTACTAATATTATTAACTTTGTCATAAGTAATTTTTTGTGGTGTATCCTCGTTCTTGGTTATTTCTATATCTACTTTCTCATTTTTAGTTGTTACATATCTAAATTTTGCTTTATATAAATCTGTTCCATCTATTGTTTCTTCTTTTCCATCTGGTAATTTTATTTTATATGTGTTTTCTTTTTCTTTTTCTGGTATTTCTAAACCTTTTCTATCTCCATATAACTTATTATAAGTCGTTTCTAATTTTTCATAAGAAAAATTTGGTTGTTTATTTCTCGTCGCCAACGATATACCATTTAAAAATAATTCTCCTTCTTCATGTTCATTAATATAATCATCTAAATTGTTATCTTCTTTCCCGGATATCATCATTTCTCCAAGCCCTTGATATGCGTCATATAAATCTACACCCATTTTTTCTAATAATTCTTCAAAAAATACTCCTACTTTCATTTCTTCTTTTCTTTGTCTTATATAATCTTCATCAAATATTAAACTTCCTTCGGATTTCAGTATCATCAATTGCGTATAAAAATCTGATAAGTCAGAGAAACTGTAAACCGGTAACCCATAACTACATAGGATTCCTGCCAAACAAACTTTTTCTACATAAAATTGTCCAAATGATGGATAATAATATTTTGATTCTACATATACATTTACTTTTGTTGTCTTCGTATCTATATCTTTATATATTATCCACATTCCATCATCTGTTACTACCGGATCATATTTCGCTCCATCATGGGTTTTGTCTATTCCATTGTTTTCGAATTTTCCATTTGTTTCTTCACTCCCTACACTTTCTATATATTTTTCTAACTCTTTTAATACTTCTTCTTCTTTTGTCTGTGCTAATATATACTTTTCTGCTCCATCCTTTGCTCTTTGAAACAATCCATTTTGATTTATTGCTGTATTTAATGTTACTCCCGCTAATATTAGTAGTATTATTATTGTGATTACTAATGCTATTAATGTGATTCCTTTTTCCTTATAATTTACTTTCTTCATCTTTAGTCTCCTTTTCTTAATATTTAAGTATATTTCCTTAATATACCTATAATTTGATAATATTTTTATTAAGTAATAAACTTAATAAAAAAATATTTATTTCTTTTAAAATCCTATAATGCTTGAAATAAGTATAAAATCACTAAAAATTTTTTTGAAAATTTTTTATAAAAAAAAGAAAAAATTTTAATTATTTTTTTCTTTATACTTGTATAATTATTTGGTTTATGATATATTTTGACTATACTAAATTTTTATTAAGTTTATTACTTAATTAATTTGCTATAATTTTATTTAAAATTCTATTTTTAGTATTTTACAAAGACTATATTAGATTAAGTTGTTATTTTCCAATTATATAATTGGAATTTTTTTATTAATAAATGTCGAATAAAGTAAAATATTGCGTTGAATATATTAAAAGCTTTATGAAAAAATTAAAAAAATAGTAAAATCCATGAGATGCTTTTAATCAAATCATAAATTTTACTATTTTTTGTTAGAAAAAATACATTTTCATTTTACACACATTTTTGATCTTGTATTCTTCCACATTGTCAGTCCGACAAATATAAAGCGACGCGGAAACCTACTTCCATGTTTGTTTTTCTATTTGAGGAATCATAATAGGAGCGCAAATTTGCACGAGCGGATACAATTTCATCTTCACCCTCCATACCGCCTCTAGTAAGCCAACCGCTTCCAGAGGTATTGACTTCTGTAGTCCATTCTGATACATTTCCTGCTAAATCATATATATTTTTTGATTTTGTTTTTTCACTTTCTCCTGTTTTTTTTGGATTTTCTGTATTTTCAAAAAAAGTATTAACATTATAATTTCCCCAACTCATACTGTCTACTGTCAATTTTCCTATCGTTTTATCTCCTGTTTCATATAACCAACCTAATGTTCTGTCCCATGCTGCTCCAGTTAATAATGAACTTTTTGCATTTGTTTCTACATTTGTTGCATATTTTTGTGCTTCATTTAATGCATCATCATATGATATATAATTATAGACATATTTATTTTTTTGTATTACTAATTGTTCCGTATTACTACTTGATTCAGTTCTATCTGTTTCTGCTGATGAAACTCCTGCCTCATATCTTCCTATATAAAATCCTCCGTATTTATTTACGTTGGTTTTATAATCTTCTGTTTCTTTGAAAAAAGTTGGAGCTTTGATTTTTGCAAGAAATTCATCTAGGCTCTCTACATTCTTAGTCATGACTATATATTCTTCTATTAATTCTTCTTTTGTCATATCCATTTCGTCTAAAAGTTCTTCTATTGTTCCTCCCTGAGATTCTACCATAGCTTTCATACTTTCAAAAATTGAATCAAGAATTAATTTTTCCGTTATCCAAAAATTTTGTGCATATAAACTATATACTTCTAATAATTTACTTGTCTCTCCTGTACTTGTTGTTACTTTTACTTTATATTCTCCATTTATTGTTGGCTCTATTTCTTCATTATTGTAGTTTTTTCCTTCATTATTTCTTTCTAAAATTTTTTTTCCATATGGATCTGTTACTACTATACTTGTTATATCTTCCTCACTTGTCACCTTTAATGTTATTTTTTGATTTTGTTTTACTGGTACCCACACAAATTGATTTCCTATTAATTCATCTGAATCGGCTCCTTTGTTTGCATCTTGATGTGCATCTGATATTACATATCCGTCGTTTATCGTTCCTCCTACATGTACAAAGCCATCTGGAATAGGTACATCTGTTACATCTGTTCCATTTACTGAAAATTCATTTATCTTTATTTTTCCTTCTGATGATGATGTTCCTTCTCCATTTATTATTTTATCAATCTCACTTGAATATTCATCTAATTTTTCCGCCTCATCTGATTCTGCTCTTTTATAATTTTCTCCTGCTATTTTTGCTCTTTGAAATAAGCCGTTTTGGCTCAATGCTGTTGTTAGCGTTACTCCTGCTAATATTAATAGAATTATTATTGTGATTACTAATGCTATTAATGTGATTCCTTTTTCCTTATAATTTACTTTCCTCATCCTTTGATTCTCTCCTTATTTTTTATTATTAACTTTTTATATTTATTATTTATATCAATCTTATTATTTATAAAGTGTTAAATTAGTATATTACAATACTTCATTTCCATCTTTTTTTATTAAGTAAAAAGATTAATAAAAAAGTATAAACTCTTGTAGTTCATTTATTTCAATGATTCTGCAAGAATTTATACTTAATTTTCTTTACATTTTTGTAATAATTTTTATATCTCTTTTACTTTTATAATTACCTTTATTTTGCTATACTTTGTATATATTTATTTTTTATTAATCTTTTTAATTAAATAAAAAATAATCATGTTATTTATCTTTTAAAACACGCACAAATGTAATGTATCTCCTTCAAAAATTAATTGTTCTTCTTTAAATTTATCATAATTTTTTGTTTGAAAATACTTTATATATTTTTGATTTGCATTTACTTCATTTAATTTATGTCCTAGATAATATTCAATAGATTGAACTCTAGCATAACTTGTATAAAGCGATTTTATAGTAAATGTATTATTGGGAAAATTGCAAAATGTACAATTATTTTTTGAATTATAATAAATTGCAATATTGTGTATTTCTTTTCCTTCTTTAGTCTCATATTCTTTAATTTCATCTACTATCTGTAATAGATATTCTTTTTCTAAACGATTTGATATATTTATCATTACACCATTTTTCAAATATCCAAATGAATTTAATCCAAAAATGCATATTGAAAAAGCTATAACTATAATTTGTTTAAATCTTTTATTATCATTTTCTATACTTTTAATTAAACATATTATTGATATTCCTATAAGTGATCCTATTGATGATACCGTTCTAGCACTCATTGTTGGATAACTTTGAATTAATATAGGAACTGTACAAGCTAAAAGTGTAATAATAATTATTCCTAGATATTTAAATAGCTCTTTATTTTTTCTAAAAATTAATAATATTATTGCTGTAACAATTAACGTTACCGGAACAAAATTTTTTATAAACAAATCCCAATCAAATTTAAGTGATGAACTAATTAATAAAGAAAGTAATGATATATAATTTCTGTGTATATTAAAACTTCCTATTCTTCCTTGAGTTTCACCTAAAAAATTATTTATACCTTTTATTAATATAATAATAACAAATAATGTTATTAAACAAATATACCCTATTCCAAAAATTTGTTTCATTATCTCTTTAAAGGTTTTATCTTTTTGCATAATCACAAACAATATTGATATTGTTATAAATACATTTAATACTCCTTGATAACAAATAGATGCAAGCAGTATTAAAACTAATGGTAAAAACGTTTTATTATCTAGTATTAATTTTTTACCTGCAATTACGCATAATAATTTTCCGAAACAAATTATTCCACTCTCAAAATACGCAAAATATTCTATACTCATAGGATTGAAAATAGTTACAAATGCTCCTATTAAAACCAAAGCTTTCTCAAAAATTGTATTCTCTTTTTGAATTAATGCTTTATAAATAATATAAACTGCAATAATTTGACTTATCACTGCAAATATACTTGATATGACTGTAAGTACTGGTATAGGTATATTTAAAGCACAACCTAAACATAAATATGCACCTGTTATAATTCTACCATCTTTGAAAAAAACTAAACTTTGTTCTTGTTTATTTGCAAGAACATCATAAGTGTCTGGTACTGTATGAAATTTAATAAAATTAAAACATAGTATTACACTAAGTAATGTTATTATCCCTATTATAATCAAATTTTCTTTATCTTTTGCTTTAATCATCTTTATTTCCCTTTTAAAAAACTCTTTTAAATAAATTTATTATCGTTGCTTTTTTTATACAATTAATAATTTCATTTTTTAATATTTTTATACCATATCTTAATTGCAACAATATTATTATTAATTTTTGATTGCAACTAATAGTTCGTTTTCTTTCACAATCTTTTCTTGATTTTGATAAATATACTTATCACCTGTAAAGTAAACTTTATACTTAGAATTTTCAAATCTATTTTTACTTAATTCAAGAAATTTACTTATCTCATCTTCATTTAAATTATGTTTTATTCTTAATTCATAAAATGTAAATACAACATAATTCTCATTTTGTTCAAGTTTATCATCAATCAAATCTGCAATAAATTTTATATTCATTGTTGCTCCTATTCTTTATTATTTTATAAACTTTTCATTTTTATATTTTAAACTATTTTTCTTAAAAATAAAAGAGTAATATAAAAAATTATTATTTTTTATTTAGCAATTAAAACTATAAATTTTCAAAAAAAAATTACTCTTATGAATTTTAAGAGTAACTTTTTTATTATAATTAAACTAATTTTAATACTACTATTTCAGATGAATCTCCTCTACGAGCACCTTTTCTAATTATTTGCGTATATCCTCCAACTCTATCTGCATATTTTGGAGCTAATACATTAAATAATTTATCTGCTAAGTCTATATTATTTCCATCACTATCTTTTACTTTATTTAATTTTGCCATCATTTTTCTTCTAGCGTTTAATCTTGATGGTTTATCTTTTTGTCTTTTCTCTGTTTTTTCTTCTTTAACAACTTTAAGAAATTCTTTTCCATTCTTGCTTTTTACAAGGTCGGTTTGCTTATTTCCTTTACTGTCTAATTTTGCTTTTATAACTTTTGCATCAATTTCTTCGTAATTATCTTTTTCTTTTACTGCTAATGCAATTAAACTATCAGCTACTGCTTTAACTTCTTTTGCTCTAGCTTCCGTTGTTTCGATTTTTTCATGCCAGATTAAATCAGTTGTTAAATTTTTTAGCATTGATAAACGAATATCTGTAGTTTTTCCTAGTTTTCTAGTTCCCACTTTATTACCCTCCTTTTTATAAGATTTTGTTTTTTATATTCAAAATTTTCAAATCTGTATTTCTAATTATTCTTCTTCTTTCATTAAGTCTAAATCTAATGCATGTAATTTTTCAATTACTTCTTCTAATGATTTTCTTCCTAGATTTTTAACTTTCATCATTTCATTTTCTGTTTTCTTTGTTAAATCACCTACTGTTGATACTCCAGATCTCTTTAAGCAATTGAATGATCTTACTGATAATTCAAGTTCTTCAATTGGCATTTCAAGTATTTTTTCCTTTTGATCTTCTTCTTTTTCAACCATTATTTGAGTATTCTTTGCGGCCTCTGATAAATCAACAAATAAACTTAAGTGATCTGTTAAAACCTTTGCAGCTAAGCTTAATGCTTCATAAGGTTCTAAGCTACCATCTGTCCATAATTCAATTGTTAATTTATCATAATCAACCATTTGACCAACTCTAGTATTTTCTACTGAATAGTTTACTTTTTTTACTGGTGAGTATATTGAGTCAATTGATATTACTCCTATTGGTTGATTAGGTGTTTTATTTTTTTCAGCAGTATTGTATCCTCTTCCCATATCTGCTACCATTTCTAAATGTAAACTTCCTCCTTTAGATACTGTAGCAATATGTAAGTCAGGATTAAGTATTTCTACTGTTCCATCAGTAATGATATCTCCAGCCTTAACTTCACCTTCACCTTTAAAGTCTAATCTAAGTGTTTTTTCTTCATTTTTATCTAATTTAAATCTTACCATTTTAAGATTAATAATTAGTTCTGGAACATCTTCTACAACATTTGGTATTGTAGTAAATTCATGTTCTGCTCCTTCTATTTTTACACTTTTTATAGCACTTCCAGGTAGTGATGATAGTAGAATTCTTCTTAATGAATTTCCTATAGTAATTCCATATCCTCTTTCTAATGGTTCACATACAAATTTACCATAGTTTCTTACTTTGTCAATTTCTACACACTTAATATTTGGCTTTTCAAATTCTATCATTTTTACCTCCTAAAATAATTTAATAAAATTACAATCAAAACAAATTCTTATTATTTTGAATAAAGCTCTACTATTAAATGCTCTTCTACTGGTAGGTCTACATCTTCTCTAGATGCTAATCTTACAACCTTACCTGTTAATTTTTCTGTATCTTTTTCAAGCCATGTTGGAACTGGTCTAGCTTCATTTGCTTCAACTGCTGCTTTTACTGTTCCATTATCTTTCTTTATTTCTCTAACTGAAATAACATCTCCTGCTTTGATTAAATAAGATGGAATATTTACTTTCTTTCCATTTACATCAAAAGCTCCATGTGTTACAAGCATTCTAGCTTGTGTTCTTGAACTTGCGAACCCTAATCTATATACTACATTATCTAATCTGCTCTCTAATATAACTAATAGAGCTTCACCTGTCTTTCCTTTTGTTTTTGTAGCCATACTATAGTATTTTCTAAATTGTCTTTCTCCAACACCATAAAATGACTTAGTTTTTTGCTTTTCTCTTAATTGTGTACCATATTCAGAAAGCTTTGCTTTCTTTTGTCCGTTTTGTCCTGGAGCATAATTTCTTCTGCTTATGCTACATTTGTCAGAATAACATCTTTCGCCTTTTAAGAATAACTTTTGTCCTTCTCTACGGCAGATACGGCACACTTCGTCATTATATCTTGACATTTTATTTCTCCTTTCAATTTATTAAATAGAATCTATATTTTCATCAATTTGACAAATTATTAATTTATACTTATATCGTCTAATAAATTATCAATTTTATTAAATATAATTATACTCTTCTTCTTTTTGGTGGTCTACATCCATTATGAGGAATTGGTGTTACATCTTTTATTGATGTAATTTCAAGTCCTGCTGTTTGTAATGATCTTATTGCAGATTCACGTCCTGCACCTGGACCTTTAACATATACTTCAACTGTTTTTAATCCATGTTCCATTGCTGCTTTTGCTGCTGTTTCTGCAACTTCTCCTGCTGCAAATGGAGTGCTCTTTCTTGAACCTTTAAAACCTAATTCTCCGGCACTTGCCCAAGATATAGTATTTCCTTGAGCATCAGATATTGTAACAATTGTATTGTTGAAACTTGAATGTATATGTGCTTTTCCAGTTTCTATATTTTTGATTACTCTTCTTCTTGTTGTTTTCTTTGTTCCACTTTTAGTAGCCATTCTTTTTCTCCTTCCTTAAGAATTACTTTATTACTTTCTCTCTAATGAATGAAAAATTTTTTCATTCATTAAGAAACTTTTATTTTTCTTTATCTTTGCTTCTACTAACTAACTTTCTTGGTCCTTTTCTTGTACGAGCATTTGTTTTTGTTCTTTGTCCTCTAACTGGAAGACCTTTTCTATGTCTTAATCCTCTATAGCATCCCATTTCCATAAGTTGTTTTATATTTAAAGCAACTTCTCTTCTTAAATCACCTTCTACAACATAGCCATCCATTGCTTTTCTTATTGCTTGTTCTTGCTCTGATGTAAGATCTTTTACTCTAACATCTGGATTAACTCCTGCTTCTTTAAGTATTTTTTGAGAACTTTTTAGCCCTATACCATAAATATATGTTAGTCCAATTTCTATCCTTTTTTCCTTAGGTAGATCAACTCCTGCTAAACGAGCCATTTTTACACCTCTTTCTTTTTGTTTTTATTTTAGCTTTAAATTTTATTATTTTTCTTTCGTTTTAATTTTTTATTTAATTTTTGTTTTTGCATTATTTATGAAATTTTTATTATCTTAAATTTTTAAAGGTGAAATGCACTATTTAACCACAAAATATATTCACTTGAAAGGTATAGCAAATATATTTTTTGATTATCTAGTCTTTAAAAATTATTGATAAAATATATATAAACACAAATCTAAATCAGCCGCTTGCTAGATTTGTGTTAATATCTAAAATAAATTATCCTTGTCTTTGTTTATGCTTTGGATTTTCGCATATAACTCTAACAACACCTTTTCTTTTTATTATTTTGCATTTGTCACATATTTTCTTTACTGATGGTCTTACTTTCATTTTCGTATACCTCCTATTTTGTTTTTTATAATACTATTTTATATTAATAGCGTTATTTTGCTAATGTTTGATATGTGAAGTCAAATGTAAGTCCATTACACCTCACTTCACACTTCAATACATTAGACTTTTTATTTTATTTTGCTCTCCATGTAATTCTTCCCTTTGTTAAATCGTATGGAGATAATTCTATCTTAACTTTATCCCCTGGTAAAATTTTTATATAATTCATTCTTAACTTTCCAGAGATATGAGCTAAAATTTCATGTCCATTTTCTAATTTTACTTTAAATAATGTATTAGGTAAAGATTCTGAAACTGTACCTTCTACTTCAATTACATCTTCTTTAGACATATATTATTTTACTCCCCTACTTATTTTTATGTATAGTTATCCAAATTTTACACGATAATTATTATATAACATTTTTATGCTAATGTCAATATTTCTGGCTCTTTTTCTGTAATTAAAATTGTATTTTCATAGTGTGCAGATAAGCTTCCATCACTTATCCAAATTGACCATCCATCATCTCCACTATAAATTTCTGGAAAGCCTGCTGTTACCATAGGTTCAATTGCCAAAGTCATTCCAGGTTCTAGTCTAATGCCCCTACCTGCTTTTCCAAAGTTAGGAATTCCTGGATCTTCATGCATTTCTCTACCTATTCCATGTCCTTCAAATTCTTTAATTACACTGAATCCGTTTTTATCTACATATTCTCCAATTGCATGACATATATCGCCTAATCTATATCCTTTTCTTGCATATTTTATTCCTTCAAAAAATGATTGTTTTGTAACATCTATCAATCTTTGTGCTTCGACTGAAACTTTTCCTACTGAGTATGTTCTTGCACAGTCTCCATTAAATCCATCTTTATATGCAACTAAGTCAACACTTATAATGTCTCCTTCTTGCAAAATTGCTTTTGATGATGGTATTCCATGGATTATATTATCATTAATTGATGCACATATTGCACCCGGAAAATCTGGAACTCCCTTTATTCCACTTGGATATCCTTTTTCTGCAGGTATTGCTCCATTTTCTCTCATAGTTTTTTCAGCGATTCTATCTAATTCTAATGTTGATATACCTGGTCTTATTGCTCTTTCTACTGCTTTTTGTGCAAGATTAGCAATTCTTGATGCTTCTCTCATTTTTTCTATTTCAGATTTAGATTTTATAGTAACCATTTTTATTCCTCTTAATAAACTTTTTGCTTATTTATATGAGTTTATCTTTTTTTCGATTAATTTTCCTGCATTTTCTGCGGTCTCTTCTTTAGTCTTATTAGAATAAATATCTATATCTATTGTATCTAATAAGCCTTCTTTTTTGTAATAATCAATTAAAGGTTGTGTGTTTTTATGATATTGAACTAATCTATCTTTTATAGTTTCTGGTTTGTCGTCTTTTCTTTTTATTAACTTTGAGCCACATATATCACATATACCATCTTTTTTTGGTGGCATAAACATTGTATTAAATGATGCTCCACAATTTTTATTTGAACATATTACTCTATGTGATGTTCTTGTAATTACATCTTTATCAGGTATGTTTAAATTGATTACTGCTGTAATTGATTTTCCATTTTCTTGTAGAAATTCATCTAGTTTTTCAGCTTGTTTAATTGTTCTAGGAAATCCATCTAGTAGAATTTTATCCATACTTTTTAATTTTTCTTCTACTATTTTTATTGTTATTTCATCAGGAACCAAACTACCTTCTGATAGATATTTATTTACTTCAATTCCTAATTCTGTATTTTTTTCGATTTCGTCCCTAAATATATCACCAGTACTAAAGTAACTTAAGTCATATTTTTTTACAAGTTCTCTACCTATTGTTCCTTTGCCACTTCCTGGTGCACCTAACATTATTATATACATTTTTTCTCCTTAGCAAGCCCTTGTATTGTGATTATGAGTTACTTTTTAGCTCATAATCACTATGCTTTAGGCTCTATATATTTTTTATAGTAATTATTAAATCACATTATTTTTAAAAAATTTTATTTCTCTAAGAATCCTTTATAATGTCTCATTACAAGTTGAGACTGTAATTGATCTCCTAATTCTATAGCAACACCAACTACGATTAATATTGAAGTTCCACCAAATGCTGTATTTAATCCTATTCCTCTTGCAAGCATTGGAAGAATTGCAATTACTGCTAAGAATAATCCACCAAATAACAATACTTTTGAAAGTACTGATGATAAATAATCTGCAGTAGGTTTTCCAGCTCTAATTCCTGGAATAAATCCACCATTTTGTTTTATATTATTTGCTACTTCAGCTGGATTAAATGTTGCATAAGTATAAAAATATGTAAAGCCAACTATCAATAGTAAATAAATGATTGCATTGATTATTGTATATTGCCATCCAACAGTAGATGATGAAGTTGCAATAGATAAATTATATAATCCTCTTACAAATCCACTCTTTGTTTCAATATCCTGAACAAATAATTGTATTATAATTCCAGGGAATGTTAGAAAAGCAGATGCAAAGATTATAGGAAGTACACTTGCCATTGCTGGCTTGATAGGAATATGAGTATTTTGTGCTCCTACCATTCTTCTTCCAACAACTTTTTTTGAGTATTGTACTGGTATTCTTCTTTCTGCTTGTTGTACAAATACAACAGCTGTAACTAATACTAAAACACCTAATACAATTAAAATTGCTTTTACTAAACCTATTGTACTAAATGCTCCATTTTCAACTACTAGTCCTGCTATTGCAGTAACTGCAGATGGAACACTTGATACTATACCTGCAAATATAAGCATTGAAATTCCATTACCAATTCCTTTGCTTGATATTTTATCTCCAAGCCACATTAGTAGTGATGTTCCTGCTACTAATGATAATACAACTACAAATGCTGTTAATGTTCCTGTTTCTACAAATATTCCAGATGATCTATATGAGAAATATATTCCTAGACCTTCTACCAAAGCTAATACTAAAGATACTAATTTAGTATATCTATCAATTTTCTTTCTTCCTTCTTCTCCACCTTCTTTTGTTAATCTCTCTAAGGCTGGTATAACCATTCCTAAAAGTTGTATAACAATTGAAGCTGTAATGTATGGAGTGATTGACATAGCAAAAATTGAAAGTCTTGAGAAAGCTCCTCCTGATAACATATTAATCATTCCAGTTACACTATTTGAATATTGTTCCATTGTTGTTTGTAGTTTAACTACATCTACCATTGGAACTGTAATGTAACAACCTAATCTAAATATTAATAGAAGTAATATTGTATATAATATTTTCTTTCTAATTTCTGGAGTTTTTAATGCATTTTTTATTGTTTTAAACACCTTATATCACCTCAGCTTTTCCGCCTAAAGCTTCTATTTGTTCTTTAGCAGATTTAGTAAATCTTTTGGCTTTTACAGTTAATTTTTTCTCTAACTTTCCAGTTGCAATTACAACTATTCCATCATTTGCTTTACTAATTATTCTATCTTTAATTAAACTTTCTGCATCTACTACATCAGTTGAAGCTTTATTTAACATTGTTAGTGTGATTTCTGTATAATTTCTTGCGAACTTATTATTAAATCCTCTTTTTGGTAATCTTCTATATAAAGGAGTTTGACCACCTTCGAATCCACGTCTAACTCCGCCACCGCTTCTTGCTTTTTGACCTTTATGTCCTTTACCTGATGTTTTTCCTAGACCTGAACCAACTCCTCGACCAAGTCTTTTCTTTGTTATATTTTTTTGTGCTGGCTTTAATTCGTCTAATTTCATTGTGAATTACACCTCCTATCTAATATCTTCTATTTTCTTTCCTCTCTTTTTAGCTACTTGCTCTATTGTTTCCATGCTTTGTAATCCTTTTATTGTTGCATAAACAACATTTCTTGGATTATTTGATCCTAAAACTTTAGTTTTAACATCTCTATATCCTGCAAGCTCTAATACTGATCTTACGCTACCACCAGTAATAAGTCCAGTACCTTCTACAGCTGGTTTTATTACTACACTAGCGCTTCCGAATTTTCCTATATATTCGTGTGGTACAGTTGTTCCTACTATTGGAACTTCTATTAAATTCTTTTTAGCTTCTTCTATAGCTTTTTTAATAGCATCTGGAACTTCTGCTGCTTTTCCATTTCCAACGCCTACATGTCCTTTTCCATCTCCAACTACAACTACTGCGCTAAATCTGAAAGTTCTACCACCTTTTACAACTTTTGCTACTCTATTGATAGCAACAACTTTTTCATTTAATTCAGTTTCATTTTCGTTTTTATTTCTTTCTTGCACTTGTTTTTCCTCCTTTTTCTAAAAATTAAGTCCGCCCTCTCTTGCTGCTTCTGCTAATGCTTTTACAACGCCATGATATACATATCCACTTCTATCAAAAACAACATCTTTAATTCCTTTTTCTGTTGCTCTTTTTGCTATTAAAGTTCCTACTTCTTTAGCAGCTTCACTATTACTATGTTTAGTTTTTACTTCTTTATCTAAACTTGAAGCAGATACGATAGTTGTAGCTTTAACATCATCTATAATTTGAGCATAAATTGCAGTATTGCTTCTAAACATGCATAATCTTGGACATTCTGCTGTTCCATTTATTTTTCTACGTACTCTTATATGACGTCTAGCTCTTTCAAATTTTCTATCTGTCTTTGAAATCATTTTATTCTCCTTTCTATATAAACTTAAGATTATTTCTTACCTGTCTTACCCTCTTTACGTCTAATATGCTCTTCAGCATATTTAATACCTTTTCCTTTATATACTTCTGGTGGTCTTTTTGTTCTAACAACTGCTGCTGTTTGACCAACTAATTCTTTATCTATTCCTCTAACTACTACTGTGTTAGCATCTGGAACATCAAATGTAATTCCTTGAGGTTGTTCTAATATAACTTGATGTGAATAACCTAAGTTCATAACTAATTTTGTTCCTTGCTTTTGAGCTCTATATCCAACACCATTTATTTGAAGTGTTCTTGTAAATTCTTCTTTTACACCTTGAATCATATTATTAACTAATGTTCTTGTTAATCCATGTAGATTTCCATATTCCTCAGATGGTATTTCAACTGTTACTACATTGTTTTCAACTTTTACTGTTACATTTGGATTTATTTCTCTTTCTAAAGTTCCTTTTGGGCCTTTAACTGTAACATGATGTCCTTCAACTGTGACAGTAACACCTTCAGGTATTGTAATAGGCATTTTTCCTATTCTTGACATTTTAAGGTTTCCTCCTTCTTTTTATTTTTATTACAAAATTTTACGATACTTGACAACGCAAGATGCTGATTTTCAATTGTTTTATAACTTACCATATATAAGCTAAAACTTCTCCTCCTAAGCCTTCTTTTCTAGCATCTCTGTCAGTTTTGATTCCTTTTGATGTAGAAATTAAAGCTATTCCAAGTCCATTTAAAACTTGAGGAAGTTCATCTTTTGAAACGTATATTCTTAATCCTGGCTTACTTATTCTCTTTATACCAGAAATAACTTTTTTACCTTTTTCATCATATTTTAATGTTACTCTGATGATTCCTTGTTTTTCATCTTTTATTTCTTCACAAGATTTTATATATCCTTCATCTACTAAAATTAAAGCTATTGCTTTCTTCATATTTGATGCAGGAATATCAACAGTTGCATGTCTTGCACTGCTTGCATTTCTAATTCTTGTTAGCATATCTGCTATTGGATCTGTAGTATTCAACTTTTCTCCCTCCTTCAACTTTATATTTATCGTTTAATTTACCAGCTTGCCTTCTTTACTCCTGGAATTTCTCCTCTATTTGCTAATTCTCTAAAACAAACACGACAAATTCCATATTTTCTAATATAAGCATGTGGTCTTCCACAAATTTTGCATCTATTGTATTCTCTTGTTTTATATTTTTGAGCTTTTTGTTGTTTTACTTTTAAAGATTTCTTAGCCAACTTTTTTCTCCTTTCATCTTTAATTTTTATTTAATTTATATTCAACATTTAATTAGCCTCTAATATATTTAATGCTTTTTAACAACATTAATTTTTGAATGGCATTCCTAAAAGAGTTAATAATTCTTTTGCTTCTTCATCAGTTTTTGCTGATGTAACAAAAATTATATCCATTCCTCTAACTTTATCAACTTTATCATATTCTATTTCTGGGAATATTAATTGCTCTCTTATACCCATTGAATAATTTCCTCTTCCATCAAATGAATCTGTTGATACTCCTCTAAAGTCTCTAACTCTTGGTAATGCAGTATTAAATAATTTATATGCAAAATCATACATTTTTCCATTTCTTAATGTAACTTTTGCTCCAATATCTACACCTTCTCTTATTTTAAATGCTGCAATAGATTTTCTTGCTTTTGTTACAACTGGTTTTTGACCTGTTATAGCTGTTAAATCTTTTATTGTTCCTTCTAAAGCTTTTGGATTTTCTTTTAAATCTCCTAATCCTACATTTAAAACTATTTTTTCTAGTCTTGGAACTTCCATAACTGACTTATAGTTAAATTTTTTCATTAAAGCTGGAACTATTTCTTTTTGATATTGTTCTTTTAATATTTCCATAAAGCCTATATAGACCTCCTTCCTACTTACTATTTTTTAATTTCTGTATTGCATTTTCTACAAATACGTACTTTTGAATCTCCTTCTACTTTATATCCTATTTTTGTAGCTTTACCGCATTTTGGACATACTACAGCTACTTTACTTGCATTTATAGGAAATTCTCTTGAAATTATTCCGCCTTCTTCTCCGGCTTTTTTAGGTTTTGTTGCTTTTTTTCTAATGTTTACATTTTTTACAATAACTCTATTTTGTTTAGGAATAACTTCTAGTACTTCTCCAGATTTACCTTTATCATTTCCAGATAATACTGTTACAGTATCTCCTTTTCTTAATTTCATTTATTTCACCTCTTTCTATTATAAAACTTCTGGTGCTAGAGATAAGATTTTCATATATTCTTTATCTCTTAATTCTCTTGCAACTGGTCCAAATATACGTGTTCCAGTTGGTGTTTTATCTTCTTTTATTATAACTGCTGCGTTTTCATCGAATCTTACAACTGTTCCGTCTGCTCTTCTTATTGGATTTTTTGTTCTAACTACAACTGCTTTTACTACTTGACCTTTTTTAACAACGCCACCTGGTGTTGCTGATTTAACAGATGCAACTATAACATCTCCAACATGAGCATATTTTCTATATGAACCACCTAAAGCTCTAATACACATTAATTCTTTTGCTCCGGTGTTATCAGCTACTTTTAATCTAGTTTGTTGCTGTATCATATTAAAACTTCCTCCTTCTTAATAACAATTATTTTATTATTGCCTTTTCTGTTATTTCAACAACTCTCCATCTTTTATCTTTTGACAAAGGTCTTGTTTCCATAACTTTTACTGTATCTCCAATTTGGCATTTATTTTCTTCATCATGAGCTTTTAATTTATAAGTATATTTCTTTGTTTTTCCATATGTCTTATCCATTTTTTTAGTCTCAACTGCAACAACTACTGTCTTATCCATTTTATCAGATACAACTTTACCAATCATTGTTTTACGAAGATTTCTTTTTTCCATTAGGCATCTCCTTTCTTGATTTTTCATATTTAAATTTTTACTTTCATTTTTAAATTTAAATTTTATATTTTGCTTTATTTAACTTTCTTTTTTGAATTTTATATTTTTATTTATTAAGCTTTTTTTAATCTTATTTTTTTGCTTCTTCTAATTTTCTTTTTGTTAAAACTGTGTTAATTCTTGCAATGTCTTTCTTAACTTCTTTTATTTTCATAGGATTATCTAATCCATTTGTTGCTAAACTAAATCTTAATTTAAATAATTCAGATTTTAATTCAACTAATTCTTTTTCTAAAGCTGGTGAAGACATTTCATTTATTTTATTTATCTTCATCTACATCACCACCTATCACTGTTTCTTTTTTAACAAATTTTGTTTTAACTGATAGTTTATTTCCAGCTAGACGAAGTGCTTCTCTTGCAACGCTTTCTGGAATTTCTCCCATTTCAAACATTACTCTTCCTGGCTTTACTATGGCAACCCAACCTTCAACATTACCTTTTCCTTTACCCATACGAGTACCTATAGGTTTTGCTGTTACTGGTTTGTCTGGGAATATTTTTATCCAAACTTTTCCACCTCTTTTAATGTAACGAGTCATGGCAACACGAGCTGCTTCTATTTGGTTTGATGTGATCATTCCAATCTCAGTTGCTTGTAAGCCATATTCTCCTTCTACTATTCTATTTCCTCTTGTTGCTTTTCCTCTAACTCTACCTTTTTGTTGTTTTCTATACTTAGTCTTTTTTGGCATCAATGGCATTTCTATCTCCTCCTTCCGTTACATTCTTTTTTGCTGGAAGAATTTCTCCTCTATATATCCAAACTTTTACACCTATTTTTCCATAAGTAGTATCAGCTTCTGCAAAGCCATAATCAATGTCTGCTCTAAGAGTTTGTAGTGGAACTGTTCCTTCTTTATAGAATTCAGTTCTTGCCATATCTGCTCCACCTAATCTTCCTGAAACAGCAGATTTAATTCCTAATGCTCCAGATTTCATAGCTTTTTGCATACATTGTTTCATAGCTCTTCTAAATGAAATTCTTCTTTCTAGTTGTCCTGCAATGTTTTCTGCAACTAATTGTGCATTTACATCTACATCTTTAACTTCTATAATGTTTAAGTTTACTTGTTTGTCTATCATTTTTTCTAAATCATTTTTTAAGCTTTCAGCTAAGTTTCCACCTTTTCCTATTACTAGGCCTGGTTTAGCTGTATAAACATTAATTTTTACAAATTTTTGTGTTCTTTCAATTTCTATTTTTGAAATTCCACTTACATATAATTTTTTCTTAACATATTTACGGATTTTTTGGTCTTCAACAACATAATCTCCAAAATGTTTCTTGTCTGCATACCATTTTGAGCTCCAATCGTTTATAACACCAACTCTAAATCCACGTGGATCTACCTTTTGTCCCATTTTGCTAATGGCCTCCTTCTTTTAATTTTTTTCTTTTAATATAATTGTTGTATTACTTGTTCTTTTTCTAATTCTAACTGCTGAACCTTTTGCAGCTGGTCTAATTCTCTTTAATGTAGGTCCTTGATTAGAATATATTTCAGCAATATACAATTTGTTATAATCCATTCCGTTGTTGTTTTCAGCATTTGCTATTGCAGATTTAAGTAATTTTGTTAATACTTCTGTTCCTGCTTTTGGTGTATATTCTAATATTGCTAATGCTTCATCAACTTTTTTTCCTCTAATTAAATTTGCAACTATTGCAACTTTTCTGCTAGATATTCTAACATATTTAGCTTCTGCTTTTGCAATTAGTCCATCTGAACTTTCTGATTCTTTTACAGATTTTTTAGTTACTGTTTTTGCTTTATTTTTTGTTTCTTCTTTTACTGCAGTTTTTTCTTTCTTCTCAGTTACTTCTTTTTTTGCTGTTTCAACTTTTTTCTCTGTTGATGCTTTTTTACTTGCAGTTTTTGTTTCTGCTACTTTGCTAGCTGTTTTTGTTTCTGATTTTGTAGCTTTCTTTTCAGTTTCTTTTTTCTCAGTAACTTTCTTCTCTTTCTCGTCTGCCACTGTTATTTTCCTCCTTCATAGATTTTTTATATTTATTTTATTAATTATTTAGTTGTTGTTGTATCTGCTTTAGCTCCTGAATGTCCTTTAAATGTTCTTGTAGGAGCAAATTCGCCTAATTTATGTCCAATCATTTCTTCTGTAATATAGATTGGAACATGTTTTCTTCCATCATGAACAGCTATTGTATGTCCAACCATTTGTGGATAAATTGTAGAAGCTCTTGACCATGTCTTTAAAACTTCTTTAGTTCCTGTTTCATTCATTGCTTCTATTCTTTTTAATAATTTTTCTTCAACAAATGGCATTTTTTTGCTTGATCTTGACATTTTATTCTCCTTTCTAGAATTTTTTATTGCTTTTATATTTTATTACTTTTATATTATTGTCTAATTATATTTAATATTTTTAGTATCAAATTTAAATCATTTTTAGTATGATTTAAATTATTGTTATAAAAATATTAATTATTTTCTTCTCTTTGTAATTAATCTATTTGATTTTTTATGTTTTGCTCTTGTCTTATATCCAAGTGCTGGTTTGCCCCAAGGTGTCATTGGTCCTGCGTGTCCTACTGGTGCTCTACCTTCACCACCACCATGAGGGTGATCTACTGGGTTCATTACTGAACCTCTAACTTCTGGACGCCATCCCATATGTCTTTTTCTACCAGCTTTTCCTATTTTAATGTTTTCATTTTCTTCGTTTCCAATAACTCCTATTGTTGCTTTACAATTTGCTAAAACTAATCTCATTTCTCCTGATGGTAATCTTAAATGTGCATATTTTCCTTCTTTTGCCATAAGTCTTGCTGATTGTCCAGCAACTCTTACAAGTTTTCCACCTTGATTTGGATTAATTTCTACATTATGGATTAATGTACCAACTGGAATATTTTCTAATTTTATGCAGTTTCCTGGTTTTATATCAGCTTTGTCTGATGATATTACTTTATCACCATCTTTTAGTCCTTTTGGTGCTAAAATATAAGCTAATTCTCCATCTTCATATTTTATTAAAGCAATATTTGCACTTCTATTTGGATCGTATTCAATACCAACAACTGTTGCTTCCATATCTTCTTTATTTCTTTTGAAATCAATTATTCTATATTTTTGTCTATTTCCTCCACCTTGATGTCTTACTGTAATTTTACCTTGTGCATTTCTTCCTGCATTTTTCTTTTTTACTGATAGTAAAGATTTTTCAGGAGTCTTTTTTGTAACTTCTGCAAAATCTGATACTGACATTCCTCTTAGTGATGGAGTTGTAGGTCTAAATTTCTTTGTTCCCATTTTCTTTTCTCCTTAAATTTATTTATGGATTTTTTCCTGTTCCATATACAGATATTTTTTATTATCCGAGTTATTTCTCGATAAATCTTTAATAAGGTTTTAAGTTTGATATAAAATTTCTATTTCTTATAAATTTTTGATTACTTATGCTCCCATAAATTCATCAATTGAATCTTTATATTTCTTAGAAACTTTTGTAACTTTTCCGCCTTTTGCTAAGTATGATTGTTCTGCTGGATTTGTATCTATTTTTACGATTGCCTTTTTCCAATCTGATGTTTTTCCAACATTTCTTCCTACTCTTTTTTCTTTTCCTTTTACAGTCATTGTATTTACTTTTAAAACTTTAACGTTAAAAAGTTTTTCAACTGCTCTTTTTACATCTACCTTTGTAGCTTTTTTATTTACCTTAAAGGTATACATTCCCATTTGTACATGGTCATTACTTTTTTCAGTAACTACTGGTGCCATTATAATTTCTTCTGGTAACATTATGCGTACACCTCCTCTAATTTTTTAACAGTGTCTTCTGTTACAATTAATTTTGTATATTTAACTAAATCATACACATTAATTGTATCAACTGTTAATGATTTAATTCCTTTTATATTTCTAGCTGATTTTTGAACATTTACATCATAAGATGGTAATAATATTAAAGCTTTTCCTTCAACTTTTAAATTGTTAAGGCATTTTGCCATTTCTGATGTTTTTATTTCTTTTAGTCCAAATTTATCTACAACTAGTAATTCTTTTTCTATAACTTTTGAACTTAATACTGATTTTATTGCTAAAGCTTTTTCCTTCTTATTTATTTTATAAGAATAACTACGTGGTTTTGGTCCTAATGCAATACCACCTTTAATCCATTGTGGTGCCCTTATTGAACCTTGTCTTGCACGTCCTGTTTCTTTTTGTCTCCATGGTTTTCTTCCACCACCAGAAACTTCTGCTCTTGTCTTTGTGCTTTGTGTTCCTTGTCTTTGATTTGCTAAATAATTCTTTACACTGCTGTGAACAACATTTTCATTTGGTTCTATACCAAATACTTTTTCATTTAAGTTAATGTCTTTAACTTTCTTTCCGTTTACATCATATACATCTACTTTTAGCATTGTCTATTCCTCCCTTCTTCCTAAGCTTTTACACTTGATTTAATTTTAAGAATAGCACCTTTAGCGCCTGGAACACTTCCTTTTACTAGTATTGCATTCTTGTCTAAATCAACTTTTATTACTTCTAGATTTTGTATTGTAACTGTAAGAGTTCCCATATGTCCTGGTAAGTTCTTTCCTGGGAATACTCTACCTGGTGTTGATGTTGGTCCCATTGAACCTGGTCTTCTATGATACATAGAACCATGTCCCATTGGTCCTCTTGATTGTCCATGACGTTTAATTACGCCTTGGAATCCTTTTCCTTTTGTGATTCCTTGAACATCAACTTTATCTCCTACTGCAAATACATCTGCTTTTAATTCATCTCCGACATTAAGTCCTTCTATTGAATCAAATTTAAATTCTCTTAAATATTTTTTTGGAGCAATTTTTGATTTTGTAAATTTACCTAATTTAGGTTTTGTTAGTTTACTTTCTTTTACATCTCCAAATCCTAATTGAACTGCTTGGTATCCATCTTGTTCTACAGTTTTAATTTGTGTAACTGTACATGGTCCAACTTCAATTACTGTTACTGGAACAACTTTACCTGATTCATCAAATATTTGTGTCATTCCAACTTTCTTTCCAATTAATGCTTTTTTCATTTTCTCCTCCTATTGGCTAACCTTTTATTGATTCTTCAAAATATTAGTTTTTAGCTTAAGCTTAGCTACCCGCTAATTTTCTTATGTAGAACTTAGTTAGCTTAGTATAATTTTTTTATAATTTTATTTCTATATCTACACCTGCAGGAAGTTCAATTTTCATTAAACTATCAACTGTTTTTTGTGTAGGATATAAAATGTCAATAACTCTTTTATGAGTTCTTAATTCAAATTGTTCTCTTGAATCTTTGTCTTTATGTGGAGAACGTAAGATTGTTACTATTTCCTTTTTTGTTGGAAGTGGAATAGGTCCTGAAACTTTTGCACCAGTTTTTTTAGCAGTATCTACTATTTTTGCAGCAGACTGTTCTAAAACTTCTGATTCATAAGCTTTTAGTCTTATTCTAATCTTCTCACTTTTTTGTGTTGTCTTTGTTGCTTTAACTGTTTTTTCGTTTTCCTTTTTTGTTGGCATTTGTTTTCCCTCCTTAAAAATTTTAAATATTTTGGTCGGAAGTTATAAACGCACCCTGGTGTTTCTATTTATACCATTATAAAATCCCAAGTTTGCATAAATATCTTGGGGCTAAAGTGCTATAATATTTATAAAACTTGCCGCCTGGTCTTTGCCATGACATACTCCATAGAAGTTCCCTCCATCGCCTATTTTCTAAGCGTGTAGCCACATTCTACTTCAACGCTATCATTATATGCTTTACTATTATATAACATATTTGTATCAAAGTCAAGACATTTTTGTACGTTTTTTCTGTAGTTATGCGAAATTTTTTTACTTTTTTCCAGAATTGGATACTATTTCAGAAACGTATAACTTATATTTTTATAATATTTATAAAAATCATCTTGACTTTTTTACCAAATTATAGTAATATTTTTTTAGTTATTTTAAATACAGAACTACTATAGGAGCTTTTAATGCTAAAAATCTATAATAGAATTTTATTCTTTTATTTAATTATACTTATTTTTTTATGTATATTTTTTATACCTATATTATATTCTAAAAGTAATTTTTATAAAGCTGATCAAGATTATGAAGAAAAAATAACTATTTCTTCTAATTTATTTTTATGGCCAATTCCTGGATATACTACCATTTCATCCTATTTTGGAAAGAGAAATTCTCCTACTGCTCGGAGCTTCTAGTTATCATTTAGGACTAGATATTCCTGCTCCAGAAGGTACATATTTATATGCAATTGATGATGGCTATATCTCTTTTGCATCTTGGGGTGCTGGTGGAGGATATACAATTGTTTTAAATCTTATTAATTACGATAATATTTCTGTATCATACTGTCATGTTTCTCCCATAATGTTCGTTAATTATGGAGATTTTGTTTCCAGAAAAAAAGCTATTGGTATGGTTGGACCTAAAAATGTATACGGCATTCATAACAATCCTTATAAAGATTCCAATGGAAATCCGACAAACGGTGCAACTACTGGCTCTCATCTTCATTTTGCAATCAAAAAAGATGGAAAAAATGTAAATCCATTAGACTTCTATAATTATTAAAATTATTTAAAAAATACAAAACCAGAAAATATATAATAAAAAAAATTTTAAAACTGTTAGCGAAATTTTTGCTAACAGTTTTATTTTATTCATATATTTTTTATTTTAAATGTTATTTTTTATTTTTTTATTTATCAATTTAATTCTAATAAGTATTATAATTGATATTAAAGAAAATAAACTAATTAATACATATAATGTTATATTATCTCCTGTTTGTGGTATTCCATCTTTAGGAGCATCATTTATATTATATTTATTGTTATTTGTTCCTTGTACGTTTAAACTTCCACTACTTCCGTTTGTATTTCCATTATGACTACCATTATTAGAACTTTCATTTTGATTATTGTTATTTCCGCCTTCACCTTGGTTTTCACCATTTGTAGTTTCATTTCCATTTTGATTATTACCGCTGTTTCCACTTCCATTACCATTTTGTTCTTCATTATCTTCATCAGCATCTTTATCTATTACATTAATTTTTATAGAAGTATCCTCAGCATCAATATCAGAAGCTACTGATGAACCCGAAAAGTTAGTTAATTTAATAGTAGTCTCTCCTAAATTAGCATTTTCTTTTACTTTAAAGGTAACTGATCCAATGTCTTGATTTTCTTTTACAACTTTACCATCACTAGTATTGCCTACAATTATCTTATCTTGATAAAATGGTGCTTCCCATTTATCAGTTCCTGTAGTTTTTGAAAATTCTAAAACTGAAGAATCAAATTCTATATTTGCAGAATAAGCTCCAATTCCCTTTTCTCCACTTTCTATTAAAATATCTTTTAAAGAAATGGTAATTGTTACATCGTCTCCTCTTTTAATTGTAGAATTATTTGCGCTTAGTGACGTTTTAAAGCTATCGTTTGCTGCAAAAGCATTAGTTGCAAGCAATAATATTGTAATTATTATTATGCCAATTACATTCATAATTTTAATATTATTTTTCATAGTTACTATCATTCCTTTCTTAAAGGTATATATAAATTAATTACTATAACTTTCTTTGCTTTTGTAGTATGATTTCAATATTAAATCTTATTTATAATTATTGTTGTTCCTTTTTATTTTCTATTACTAATCTCTTCATTAACAATAAGTCTGTTGCTGTTATTTTGTTATCTTTGTTGATATCTCCAGCTTTAAACTGTTCGTCTTTTAATTTCCATTCTTGATTTGAACCAGATACTAAATGTCTTTTTATTAATAATAAGTCTGAACTTGTTATTTCTCCGTCTTTATCTATATCTCCTACCTCAGGTTTATCTTCTTCCTTAGAATTAATCCAATTTACTTCTGCTACTGCTGTTCCTGTATTTCCAGCTTCATCTTCAAATTCAAATTCAAATTTTCCGTTTTCAGTAAATTTGAATTCTTTACTCATATTGTTATTTGTAATTATTATGTTTTCACTTTCATTTACTAATGTTGCTGTTACTGGACCATCTGTTGCTTCTTGTGTACTATATACTATATCAGCTACTGGTTTATCTTTATCAATCCAGTTAACTTTAGCTGTATGTTCTTTTACATCTGAATCATCAGCATCTGAAGCATCCTTATATTTGAATACAAATTCATGGTTATTATTAAATGTATATTTATTGTCAGAATTATTATTTACTATTTTTACATTTAATTCTTTACCTTCATTACTAATCATATATGGATTAATAGTTGCTACAACATCTTTATTAGTTGTTTTATTAATATCATAAGAAATATCACTTGCTATAATGTTACCATCTTCAAGATAATCTGCTTTAATTGTCTTGTAAGCTATATTGCTTGCTGTATCAAGAAGCTTAAATTCAAATTCTCCACTTTCTTCAAATGTATATTCTAAAGGATTTGTTTTTACTTGTTGTAATGATTTTAATGTTTCCTTATCAGAATCTGATATATCTACACCAATTCCATCTTTGTTTAAATATTCTTCCTTGCTTATTTCGCCATTTGTATAACTTGTAACATAAGTAGCAACATCTGAAACCTTTCCTGTTGTATTTTTATATGTTATTTTTGTTGTTTGTCCGTCTTGATCTACTTCAACTATTTTATATACATTTTCAGATGAATCTAAATATGAAATCTTTGAAACTTTTTGGTCTTTAACTTCAACAAAGTTAGTTTTATGGTTGTTGTTGTCTAATAAATATACATCTTCACTTATACTATCTAAAAGAATAAGTAATTTTTTATTTCCATCTAATTTATAATCTACATCTGCTGTTGGATTATCTTTATCTATCCAATCCACTTTTGCTAATGCTGAACCTTTATTTCCATCTTTATCTTCGAATTGAAATTCAAATTCTCCATTTTCTTTGAATAAATAACTATCACTTCCGTTATTGTTTGTAATTGTTATTTCAGTACTTGGGTCAACAAGTCTTGCAATTACATAGTCCTTAGTTTTCTCTGTTGTACTGTAATAAATACCTGCTGTTGGTATACTTGTGTCAATCTTAGTTATATCTTCAAATATATTTACTGTTGATAATGATGTAAATAAATCATAAGATCTCATATCTAATTTTATATATTGTCCATATATACTATCGTTAAATGTAATGTCTTGTAATGTATTATAATCAGCTTTTCCTAAATTTTCTACTTTTCCTGCTTCTGTCCAATTTTCACCATCTTCACTTATTGAAACTGTTAAACTCTTTATTCCATCGCGGTCATCTGGTCTATATTTCTTTTGCATGAATTCTAATGCTGAAATATATTTTGGTCTACTTAATTTTATAATGATAACTGGTTGAACTGCATTCTCATCTTGAAGTGAATATTTAAAGTTTGTATGCCATAGTGTGTTATAGTTTGCATCAATTATATTTTCAGCATAAAATGGTCTTGACGAATCTTCTGATTGAGTATTTTTTTCATATATTTCCATTTCTGAAACTCTTACATATTTTCTATTATCAGGTTCATTGTTTTGTGTAAATGTATATATTTCAGATTCAGAGCTTGCAAGTTTTGTTCCTGTTGCTCCTTGTTTTATTTGTACATATTTTTCTCCTGTTAAATCTGGAGATTCAACTTGGTATGAAACCCAATCACTAAATCCACCTTCATTTGCATAACGCCAATATGTGTTTAAGTCTACCCCTATTAAACGATTTTCTAAGTCATTTGCGTAAACATCTTTTAAAGGTTCTTGTTCTTCTATATCTATTTTGTAAATATTTTCACTTGTACGATTTGCTCCAACTATATTAATGCAAATATCATCTCCAGCATTAATCTTTGCTATTTCTTGTTCTGTTAATGCCCATTTATGTGGTTGCTCTGCTTCAAATGATTTTTCTGTCCATGTTTTTTGTCCATCTAAACTATATTCAAAACGAACTCCGTTACCATCAAATTTACTTGAAAGTACTATTTTTCCTGCGTCTGCTCCGTCAAATGAGAAGCTAGCAAGAGTTGTATCTGTTTGACCAAGTAAATATTTTGCAACTGTTCTTGTAATGCTTGGTTGTAATACATCTAATTTTGCATTTTTATCTTCTTTTCCGTCTGCTGTTAATCCATAAGTTGTTCCTTCATTTAATAATCTTGTTTCTAATACTGTGAAATCAAATGCATAATCTACACTTGCAAGTTTTGGACTAATTTGATCTAATAAGTTTTTCATTGGTAATGGGAATGCTTTTAGAGCTTCTCCTAATTTCTTTGCTAGTTCAAAATAGTCTGCTTCAGTTTTACTTTCATTTGCTTTGTAAGTATTTATTAATCCCCACCAAGCATCAATATTTATTTTTTGTACATCTAATGCTGATCTATATATTTCTTCTTGTTTGCTTAAATTATCTTTATATATATCTGCTGTCATAATAATTTCTTCAGATTTTTCATAATTTGCATTATCATTGATAGCTTCTTGTGATAACATCATATATGTTGCTGCATATCCATCTACATAGCTGTCATTTCCCCAACCAAGTGGCATTCTTGTTCCCATTTTTTCAGATTTTCCTGATTGAGCCCAACCTGATACGTCATTATCAAGTGTCCAGTATCCTCTACCTTGGTCGTCTTTTCTATAATATATAATTGCTGCGTGTCCTGGTTGACCTACAACTGATGCTGGTGTACCATGTGCTGCACGAATATGACAACCTAATTTTGATATACCACCACAAACAGCTCCCGTTTCTGGATTTGCTATATTATTTCTCATGCTCATCCATGCTTTATAAACATGACCAGTATCTTCTTTATCACCACTATATGTTACATGATATACACTAAATATTCCCTCAAACCATTTATCCCATGCTTCTTTTAAGTTTCTATCGTGAAATTCTGCTCTTTCAAAATCAGGCCAAATATATGCAATATAAGTATGTGGTTGTAAATATTTTTCTTCTTGACCTGGATGTTCGTCTATTCTTTTTTGTGTATATTCATTAAACCAAATAAGCTCTTCATCGTCTGTAATGTTATTCATTACATAACGCATTTCTTCAACTGTTAATGCTTCAAACCAAGGTGTTTGATCTTGTACAGGTTTACCATCTTTCATTCTTGGCTTTATTGATGTTACATTTCCCTCATCATCTTTTTGGATGTCTCTTGCTACTATGAATTTTCCTCCATCATATAGCTCTTTATATATTCTATAACGTTCTACAGAATCTGATCTATTACTTGGATGGTCAATTTGAGCCCAATATCCAACTTTTGTTGCGTGTGTTAAAGAAAGTGATATTGCCATCTTTCTATAAACATCACCTTTTGTTAATTCTGTTTGCCATGGATTATTTGTTTTGTCTTTAATATCAAAGTCATCTTTATATTTATGATATAATCTAGAAAGCTCTTTAATTGAGTTGTAATAGCTTCCACCATCTGGTGCTCCACCTAATACATATAAACGTAAATTTTCTAAATTATTCATTAACCATTCTATTGTTTCTCTATATTGAACATTTTGATTTGCAATAGCAATTAGAAGATCATATCCAACATTATTTACAAAAGTTCTTTGTAATAATGTTAATTCATGATTTTGTAATTGGTCGTCTAATGTTTTATCTTTTAAAATTTCATCATATTCTGCTACTGTTTTTATAAAGTCAATTTTTTGCGTTTCTGGCTCAACATATCCAGCTTTATATAATTTAGCATTTGCATAAACAGCGTGGTCTGATGCATTATTCCCATTACTATCACAATATAATTTTAAATAATTTGCATCTTTTATATCTATTGTTTCTAGTATTGCATCCTTATCACCTTTTAAAACTTCTGGATTTTTTGCTGTTTTTAATTCCCAATCTTTACCGTTTTTAGATGTGTATATTGAGAATTTTACACCTGTTCCTAAAGAACCACGACTTTCATCTATACCAATATAGGTACTAAAATAGTCATAATCAGAATAATCACTGATATCATAAACTAATGTTGAAGTAGCATGCGCAGAAATACCCTTTAAAAAGTATGTTTTTACACCTTTTACATATAATGTAATTAATCCATTATTGTATTGTGTTTCAAGGTTACTGTCTAATGTTATACTTCCCCATCCTACGCTTGATTCTTTTTCTATATATTTAATATCAGATAGGTAGACACACTCATCCGATACAGTACTTCCTGATAAATATTGAGATTTTCCATTTAACGTCAATTTCTCAGTTTCCCTACTGATATTTAAATCTGAAATAATATTTTTACATGAAAGAAATAACATTATAACTAAAATAAAATAAGCAACAACCTTGCTTAGTGAATTATGTTTTTTTACTTTCAAATGTTTTTTCATATAAAACCTCCATTTTTTATCAATACTAGTTAAATTATAACATATTTTAACAATTTTGTAAATATATTTTATCTAAATTTAAACCTCTTTTTTTAGATTTTGACTTTATATTTTTATATGTTTATTTTTTTTATTTGATACCAAAATTGTCTCTATTTTTTTTAATATAAAAAATTTATTGTCATTTTTACTTCTATTTTCATAGTATATATTAATAATGACTTTTAAAGTCATAAGAAAGGAATATAATTATGGAAGAAAATGAAAAAAAATTTGAACCAATGTGTCCAATAGTTGATATTGATGGATATATAGCTAATGGAAAGCAATATGATTTAGACATCACTTTAGCTCAAGATAATAGAGATGTAATTTATGGTGTAGTTAAGAATTGCTTTAAAGATCCAGTTAAAGATGCTGTAGTAAAGCTAGTTGAAGTTGATTATAATATGGGCAAAAAAGAACTAAAACCTGTTTCTCATACATTTACAGATGATGAAGGAGAATTTGTTTTTGGACCTTTATGTCCTGGAAAAAAATATTCTGTTCAAGTTTGGGCAAATTCTGTAGAACATGTAAAAATATGTGCTAAATGCCAACGTGAAGGAAGATGCTTAAAAGGTGTTAAACTTGAATGTGATTACAAACCTGATTATGATGAAATTTTCCCTTGCAAAAAAGAAGAAAATGAAAAAGATTGTGGATGTAACAAACATAAATAATTATATTTGATAAATCATTTAAGATGTAAAAATTATTAATAGTTACAATTACATCTATAAATTAATTAAATGAATATAGTTATTTTCTCATGCCTTGTTGTCGCTAGAAAGTAGCAAGCTACTTTCGCTCCATTCGCGCTTCGCTTGAGCGCTACGCGGCTATTCAAAAATAACTATATTCATTTATTAATAAAAAGTTTGTTGTAATTGTAACTATTTATATTTATTAACTTCTTAATTCTGCTCCAAATTTACTCTTTAAGTTCTCTGTTATCTTATTCATAGTTTCATTAATTATTTCATCTGTTAATGTTTTAGTATTATCTCCAAGTTCTATTGAAAATGCAATGCTTTTCTTTCCTTCTGGAATTCCTTTTCCTGTATAAAGGTCAAATACTTTAGAATTTTGTAGTAGTTTTCCACCACCATTTTTTATAACTTTCTGAATATCCATAGCTGAAACTTTTTCATCAATAAGTATTGCTATATCCTTTTTAACTGTTGGGAATTTAGATATTTCTTTATATTTCATTTTTCCAACTTGTTTTTCTAATAATTTGTCTAAATTAATTTCCATTACATAAACTTCTTCTTTACATATTGCAGGACTAACTCTTCCAACCATTCCAACAATATCATTATTTACAGATATTAAAGCAGTTTTTCCAGGATGCATATCTTCACATATTTTTTTGTCTTGAACAAAAGAATATCTTCCACTGTAGCCAAGATAATCAAGTAATTCTTCAGCTACTCCTTTAATTACATAGAAGTCTACTTTTTTAGTATTTAATCCTAAATTATAATCTCCTGTCATTAAGCAAGCTAATTTATTTTCTTCAACATATTTTTCTTCCCCTGCTTTATAAAATGTTTTTGCTAGTTCAAAAATTGAAATATCCTCTAAATCATGAGATTTATTGTATTCATATATTCTATAAAGTGATGTAATTAAACTTTGTCTTAAATAACTTCTATCTTCTGATAAAGGAGTTAAAACTTTTATCCCTTCTTTATCTTTATTTGTAAACATATTATAGTCTTGTTTTCCAACTAATGCATATGATAATGTTTCGTTTAAACCTAGATTTACCATCTTGTTTCTGATTTCACGTACTGTTTTGTTATAGCTTCCTTTTTTTACTGGAAGTAGCATAACTTTTCCTTTTACATTATCGACACCATAAATTCTTCCAACTTCTTCTATTAAATCTTCTCTTATTGAAATATCTATTCTTCTTGTTGGAACTATAACTGTTATTGTTTCGCTTGAAGCTTTAGTTTCTGTTTTAAAATCTAACTTTCTAAATACATCTATTATTTCTTCTTTTGAAATATCTGTTCCTAATATATTATTTATATTAGTTACTGTTATATCAATTTTCTTTTCATCTTTTTCAATGTCATCATATTTTGCCATACCTTTTTTGGTTGTTCCATCAGCATATTTTTCAAGCATATGACAAGCTCTTTCTATTGCCATATATGTTCTATTAGGATCTAATCCTTTTTCAAATCTATTGCTTGCTTCACTTCTCAATATTTTATTAGATGTTCTTCTTATTTTTACATTATTAAATATTGCAGATTCTATTATTACGTTTTTAGTGTTTTCAGTAATTTCAGTATCTAATCCACCCATAACACCAGCTAGACCTATTGCTCTTTTTCCATCTGAAATTACTATATCTTCACTTGATAAAACTCTTTCTTTTCCATCAAGTGTTGTTACCTTTTCATTTTCTTCTGCCATTCTTACTTCCAAAATACTTTTTAATTTATCAGCATCATAAAAATGAAGTGGCTGGCCAGTCTCAAGCATTACATAATTACTTATATCTACAACATTATTTATTGGGCGTATTCCTGAAGCCATAAGTTTTTCTTTCATTTCTGCAGGGCTCTCTTTTATAGTAATATTATCAACTTTTTTTGCTAAAAATAATTTACAATTTTCTGTATTTACTTTAACATCAAATTTTAATTCTCCACTTTCTTTATGAGTTAAATCCATTGGTTTTACTTTTTTATCATAAATTGCACCTACTTCATAAGCCATTCCTAAAATGCTTAATAAATCTCCACGATTTGCAGTTAAATCAAAATCAATTACTCCATCATCCCAACCCATATATTTTATTGGGTCTTCTCCAATAGGAGCATCTTCTGGAAGTTCGTGGATTCCTGCTTTATCTTCTTCTCTTAAAAATTTATTATCTAAGCCTAGCTCTGCAATAGAACAAAGCATTCCATTTGATTCTTGTCCTCTTATCATTGATTTTTTTATTTCTCCACCGGGAAGAATTGTTCCATCTAGTGCAACTATTACTTTTAATCCTTCTCTAACATTTGGTGCACCACAAACTATTTGTAATGTTTTATTTCCTACATCAACTTGGCAAACGTGCAAATGGTCAGAATCTGGATGCATTTTACAACTTACTACTTTTCCAATTACCAATTTACCTGTATCAATAAATTTTCCACAAGAATCATATTCATTTCCTACTTTCGTCATTTTTTCAGCTAATTCGTGCACATCTATATCTTCAATATCTAAATAATCTTTTAAAAAATTTGTACTTAGTATCATTTTTTATTTTCCTTTCTTATAAATACTTTTTCACTTTTATCTATTTTTACATTTGACTTCTTTGATTATTTTTTATTTATTGCTTATATTTTCTTCTTATTATTGCTTTAAATTTTTTAATCTTTTCTATCAAACTGAGTTAAAAATCTAATGTCATTTCCATAAAGAAGTCTTATATCTGTTATTCCATATTTAAACATTGCTAGTCTATCTAAACCTGTTCCAAAAGCAAATCCACTATATTTTTCTGGATCATAACCATTCATTTTTAATACATTTGGATGTACTATACCTGCTCCAAGTAGCTCTATCCAACCAGTTTGTTTACATAGATTACATCCTTTTCCTCCACATTTAAAGCAACTTACATCAACCTCATAAGATGGCTCTGTAAATGGGAAATAACTTGGTCTAAATCTTAACTCTGTATTTTCTCCTAGCATATGCTTCATAAAAATCTCAAGAGTTCCCTTTAAATCAGCAAAAGATATATTTTCATCTACAACTAACCCTTCAACTTGATTAAATTGATGTGAGTGTGTTGCGTCATCTTCTCTTCTAAATGTTTTTCCTGGAACTATAACTCTAATAGGCGTTTTTTCTTTATTTGCCATCATTGTTCTTGCTTGAACTGCTGATGTTTGAGTTCTAAGTAAATATTCTGGTGAAATATAAAAGCTATCTTGCATATCTCTTGCAGGATGTCCTTTAGGAAGATTTAATCTTTCAAAACAATATTCGTCTGTTTCTAGTTCTGGTCCTGATACTACATCATATCCCATTGAAACAAATAAATCTTCTATTTCCTCTATTACTCTATTTAATGGGTGTTTACTTCCCCTTCTTGCCTTTGTAGCTGGAAGTGTTACGTCAATTCTCTCTGATTCTAATTTTTTTGCCAATTCTTCACTTTGTAAAGACATTTCCTTTACTTCTAATTTTTCTTCTATTTCTGATTTAGCACTATTTACTAAACTACCCATTTTTGGTCTTTCTTCATTTGAAAGCCCTCCCATCATTTTTAATAATGCTGTAAGTTCTCCTTTTTTACCTAAGTATTTTACTTTAACATCTTCTAAGATTTTTAATTCTTTTGCTTGCTCAATTTCTTGAAGTGCATTTTTTAAAATTTTGCTTACTTGTTCTTCCATTTTTATTTTCCTTTCTGTATAAAATTTTTATATAAAGCGTAATATTTTTATATAATGTAAAAATTTTTCGTAGCTCATATAAAACAAAAACAGTTATTCCCCCTTTTTAGGGAGATAACTGTTTTACCTGTTTCTCTGTACCACCTAATTTTACTAATTAAAATTGTGCACTAATAAATATTTTGTCATTTTATATCTATATAATATTTTATTAATTAGTCTCATTAAAGCTTTAACGTAGCAACCGTTCTTTTCTAGCTAAGTAAATTTAATATTTTAAAATCTTGCCCTAAAATTATAAATTTAACCTAGTTCAAAAAGAATCCTACAAAGTGAAATTTCAGTAAATGACATATAGTACATCTCAGCATAAGTACCTCTCTGTGATATGTTTTTCCAATTACTTACTTTGCTTTGTCAATGGATTTTTTTATTAATAAAATTATTTTACCACAGAACTATAGTAAAATCAAGCATTATTTTATTAATTTTAGTTTTCCTTTAATTTCTTTAATTCTTCTATATTTATTTTCGTGACTTCAGATATAAGTTTTAAATCTAGATAGATAAATACAATTAAATTATCCTTAAAGAAAATAGTAAAATTTATGATATTTGCTTATTATAAAAGCATTTTATAAATTTTACTATTTTTATTTTTTATTTTTTCATCAAGCCTTTAATATACTCAACCTCTTCTTCTTGATTTAATCTCATAAAGATTGGCTCGCCTTTTTCTATTACTTTAAGACCTTCAAGCTTTTTATAATCTTTAAGATTTTCCCAACTTAAATTATTATCAATGCCTAATTGTCTCAATATTTCATCAGAAGTATTTGTCATAAATGGTCTTATCATAATTGCAATTTGCTTTAAATTAGCAGTCAAATGATACATAGCTGATGACAATTTTTCTTGATTTTCCTTTTTTAAATCGTTATCCTCTACTTCTTTTGCTAAGCTCCAAGGTTGTGTTTCATCAATATATTTGTTAGTTCTTGAAACAAATGTCCATATTGATTGAATAGCATTTGCAATTTCATAATCTTTCATATATTTTTCAAAAGTTTCTATCGTTTTTTCTGACTCTTCTTCTAACTCTTTATCAACATCATTTGGTGTTCCATTATATTTAGGTACATTTCCTTGAAAATATTTATTTATCATAGATATTGTTCTATTAAGTAAATTACTTAAGTCATTGCATAAATCTGAATTATATCTTTCAACAAAACTTTCTGGTGTAAACATTCCATCTGTTGCAACTGGTATCTCTCTTAACAAATAATATTTTGTTGCATCTAGACCGTATCTTTCCATCAGTTGCTCTGGATAAATGACATTACCTTTTGATTTTGACATTTTTCCATCTTTCATTGTAAACCAATTATGCACAAGTATTGTTTTTGGTAAAGGAATATCTAGTGCCATCAAAAATATTGGCCAATAAATTAAGTGAAATCTTGCTATATCTTTTCCAACAATATGAAGGTCTGCTGGCCAAAATTTATTAAATAGTTCTTCATTATCTGAAGTGTATCCTAGTGCTGTTATATAATTTGTTAATGCATCAAGCCATACATATATTACATGTTTTGGATCACTTGGAACCTGAATTCCCCATGAAAAAGATGTTCTTGTAACACATAAATCTTCTAATCCTGGCTTTATAAAATTATTTATCATTTCATTTTTTCTGAATTCTGGTTTTATAAATTCTGGATTTTCTTCATAATATTTTAATAATCTATCTGCATATTTCTTCATGTTGAAAAAATATGCCTCTTCCTTCATTTTACTTACTTCTCTTCCACAGTCTGGACATTTACCATCTACTAATTGAGTTTCTGTAAAGTAACTCTCACATGGCTTACAATACCATCCCTCATATTCACCCTTATAAATATCTCCTTGTGCTAAAAATTTTTCGAATATTTTTTGTACTGCTTTTACATGATAATCGTCAGTTGTCCTAATAAATTTATCATAATCTATATCTAATTTTTTCCATAATTCTACTGCCATTTTTGCTTGAATGTCAACATATTCTTTTGGCTCTTTTCCATCATCTTTTGCCTTATCCTCTATCTTTTGTCCATGTTCATCAACTCCAGTTAGCAAAAATGTATCAAAGCCTTGTAGTCTTTTATATTTTTTTATAAAATCTGCTAAAACTTCTGTATAAGCAGTTCCTATATGGAATTTTCCACTTGGATAATAAATTGGCGTTGTTAAATAAAATTTTTCCATAAAATTTCCCCTTTTATATTCAAACTTTGAATAATGCATTCATATTTTTAATTTCTCTTACATTATATTTTAACCTTTCCATATTTTACTATACTTTTCAAATTTATGCAAGCTTAAACTTTTGTGACAAAAAAATATTATAATTATATTTAATAATAAAAATATAATAGTTTTTGTTGTTTGTTGTCGCAGAAAAGTGATAAATCACTTTTCGCTCCATTCGCGCTTCGCTTGAACGCTACGCACAACTGCAAACTATTATATTTTTTATTATTATTTATATTTAAGTTATAACAAAGTTGCACCAATTATTCCAGCATCATTTTTATGTTTAGCGCAAATTAATTTACATTCAATTTTTTTATTAAATTTATTTTCTTTAATTTCCTTATCTAGTCTTGGTAAAAATATATCTGCATAATATGAGAAACTTCCACCAAAGCATATTGCTTGTGGTTCAAACATATTAATTATATTTATTATTCCTATTGATAAATTTTTAATATAATTATCAATAAAATTTTTCATTTTATCTTCATTGATACTATTTCTTATATATTTTTGAAGTTCTTCTGAATTAATATCTTCATCTAGTCCAAATTGTTTTATTGCCTCTTTTTTTAATCTCTTCATTGATGCATAAGTTTCAAAACAACCTATATTACCACAATTGCATTTTATACCGTTTTTGTCTATCATCATATGACCAAATTCGAATCCTGGAGCTTGCCTTAATTCTATTAAATCTCCATCAATAAATACTGCACTTCCTACTCCTGTGCCAATGCATAAAAATATACAATCATCATATTTTTTTAACTCTCCATATTGTTTTTCAGCAAGTCCTGCACATTTTCCATCATTTTTTATTTTTATCTTTACATTATATTTTTTTTCTAAAATTGGAGCTATCTCAAATTTTGTTATTCCCATATTTACTGCATTTTCTATAGATGTCTCTGTTGGAGTTCCGGGAGTTGCTATTCCGATTTTTGAAATATCCTCTATATCATAATCATATTTTTTTAATAATTCATCTATTTCTTTATATATCATATCTAATATGTATTTGTGTCTTTCTTCTTCTTTTTCTAATAAGGTCACTTTGTTATCTAAAGTTTCTTTTCCTAAAATTGTTCCATCTTCTTTAACTATGCCTGTTGCTATATGACTACCACCTATATCTATTCCTATTTTCATATTTAAAATTATTCCTTTCTAAGACACATATTTATTTTTTTATATAAACAAAAAATATTATAATTCTAGTGTGGTCTATTAAACCACAAAGAATTATAATATTTCTAATTTTCATTAATTGTGGTTACTTTTTTTATACTCCTGCTGCAGAGAATAACCAAGATCCCATATAAACTTGAATACAAGGTACTAATACAACTAATGTTATAAATATTAACAAAACTCCAACTACACTGTATAATAACTGTGGCAATACTTTTACTATTTTCTGTAAAATATTATCAATATCCATATCCATATATTCTACTAATTTTTCCATCATTGTTGGTAAGTCAGTTTGCATACCTATTTTTAACATTTCGGTTATCATTGAACCTGTTAGTCCAGATTCTTCAAATGGTTTTACCCAAGATTCACCAACGATTATGTTATTTATTGCAGTTTCAATTATTGAAAGCATAACATAGTTATTTACAACATTCTTACTAACTTCCAGTGACTCTTGTATTCTCATACCATTCTTTAAATTAAGTAGCATTGCTTTACTCAATCTCGAAAAATCTATAGAGAAAATTAATGTACCAAATATAGGCATTGTGTATTTAAAACGATCCCATCTATATTTTCCTCTAGGTGTTTTAATATATACTACTAATGCAGCAACAACTCCTACTATCATTGCGACCGGAATAAACCAGAACCTCTGAACTTCCTTCAGGAATTCTGAAAATTTTATAGTAATCCATGGAAGTTGTTCATCACTACCCATTGATTCAAATACATCTTGTATTATTGGTATTACATATATACTACCTATAAACAATATTGCTAGCAAAAGTACGAATTGTGCTATATTAGGTATCAATATCGATTTTATTTTTTTATTTAAAGCAGTGGATGAATCTAGGTAATCTACAGCTTGCCTTAATGACTCATCAAGAGATCCTGAAAGCTCTCCTACCTTTATAAGGTTTATATAAATGTATGGAAATATATCTGTATAATATTCCATTGTTGTATACATATAATCTCCACCTTCAACACCTGCCTGTATATCTTCTAATACTCCTCTTAATGTTGAATTTTCAGTTGATTGAACTAAGGTAGAAAGTGCGTGAACATTATTAAATCCGGCTCTTTTAAGTAAATAAAAACTTTGGGTGAAAATTACTAAATCTCTACTTGTTACCTTTTCTTGTAATGATAATGCTATACTTATTCTTTCTTTTGTAGAGAATCTTCTTTTTGTATCTTTTTTTGCCACATCATTTTGATTTGCAACTTTCATAAGCTCTTCAACACTTGCTATTCCTGATTTGCTACTTCTTTGATATTTTCCAAAGCTAGTTTGAATAACATCTATTGGAGTTAATCCATTTGCTTTCAATCTTTTTACCAAATTATGTTTACTTTTTTCTGTTATTCTGCTTTTTACTAAAACGCCTTTTCTATCTACTGCTCTATATATATATTCTGGCATATCTTTATCCTTTCTTTTGAGTATTTTATAATAATATTAAATCATAGTATTAGGTTCATCTTTTTTCATTCTTAATTGATTAATTGTTCTATTTAAAATTTCTACATTCTTTTCTTCTATTTGAGCTTTTGCTTGGTCTAATGATAATACATCTGTTACAACCAACTCAGCTAAGGCATTAATTAATCCTATACTTCCATTTCCTGATGAACTTTGTATTGCATCTTCAATTTCTGATACATTTAATTTATCTTTTCTAATAATACCTGCTATGATATTATCAACAACCATAACCTCAGGAATAAGAGTTAGAGTTCCTCTTTTATTTCTTATTAATCTTTGAGATATAACTAATTTTAATAGTGATGCTATTAAATATTTTATTGTAGTTTG
>CANPZY010000001.1 GCA_947588945.1 uncultured Clostridia bacterium | reverse complement strand
AGCACAATAACTAGAGAAGAATTTGAAAAATTACAGAAATATACAAATAAAATAATTAAACAAATTTCTTCTGAAATATTGTCTGGAAAAATTGAATTAAAGCCATATTACAATATAAAAGAAAAAAGAACAGCTTGCAAATATTGTGCATATAAATCAATTTGCGGTTTCAATCCAAAATTTAAAGGTAATAATTATAAAAATATTATTAATAAACCACAAAAAGATGTTTTGAAAGAAATTGTAAGTGGTGAAAGTGAAGAATAATATATATTAAGATAAATAAGAAGATTAATTTTAAAGATAAATAAAAAAATAATAATAGTAATTAAAAAAATAAAAAGACAAAAGAATTGTAAGAAAAATTGCATGCAAAAATTAGATAATAAAATAATAGAAAATAAGGAAGAGTGATAAAAATGAAGCTGGTAGTACAAAGAGTTTCAAAAGCAAGTGTTACAGTTGACAATAAAGTTGTAGGAAAAATTGAAAAAGGACTTATGGTTTTAGTTGGAATAAAAGTCGGAGATACAGAAAAGGAAGCAGACTATTTAGCTAAGAAACTTGTGAATTTGAGAATTTTTGAGGATGAAAACGAGAAAATGAATTTATCTGTGCAAGATGTAAAAGGTAAATTATTATTAGTATCACAATTTACTCTTTACGGAGATGCGAGTGAGGGGAATAGACCATCTTTTATTGAAGCGGCAAAACCAGATGAAGCAAATAGATTGTATGAATATTTTTGCAATAAATGTAGTGAAAAAGTAGAAGTGCAAAAAGGTATATTTAGAACTCACATGGATGTTGAACTTATAAATGATGGACCAGTGACAATTTTATTAGAAAAATAGTTGACATTACGTAAAAAAAAATGTATAATAACTCTGTTACTATACATGGCGAAGTAGCTCAGCTGGCTAGAGCGAGCGGTTCATACCCGCTAGGTCGTGAGTTCGATCCTCTCCTTCGCTACCAATGATATATCTGTTCAAACTAAAAAACAGATAGATAAAAATATCATTCTGAAAAAGAGTGGTATTTTTTTTTAGCGTAATATCATTGTTTTTATAAAAAGTTAAATTTAATTATTAATTTATAAAAAATAATTGACAGAGTACAGAATAAAGTATAGAATAAAGTACAGAATAAAATACAGAATAAAATGTATATATCCTATATTTTTTTGCAAATAAAAAAGTAAAGCGAAATTAATAATATTATCAAATAGTTCTTAAAAATTGATTTATGAGGTGAAAATAATATGAATCTAGGAGTAGAATCTGAAAAGGTAGAATTTAAAAAAAGTACAAGTGAACTTGGAGAAGGTGTAATTTCACTATCAGCGATGCTCAATAAACATGGAGAGGGAACAGTATATTTTGGCGTTAAAAATAATGGAGAAGTAATTGGACAAAAAGATTTAAATGAAAATACAATGAGAGATGTGTCAAGAAAAATCGCAGAAGGCATAAAACCACAAATAATACCAACTATAGCATTAGAATTAATTGATGATAAAAAGGTTATTAAGGTATTGGCTAGGGGAAATAATGTTCCATATTCAGCATTTGGAAAATATTATAGTAGGTCATTTGATGAAGATAAACAATTATCTCCTGAAATGCTAAGGAGCTTAATAAATCAAGAAGGTGAACCTGACTATATAGTGAAAAAAATAGCATCAAAACAGAATTTAACCTTTAAAATGCTAAAGGGATTATATTTATCAAATGATATAAAAATTAATAATGAAAAATTTGAAGAAAATTTAGGACTTCTTACAGATGGTAATAAATATAATTTTATGGCTGAATTACTTGCAGACTCCAATGATATTTCTATTAAAGTAGTAACATTTGCAGGTAATGATAAGACCGTTATGTTGAAAAGAACAGAGTATGGAGGAAAATGCTTATTGCTATCTGTTAATAATGTATTAGAATATATGGAAAGTATTAATGAAACAAAAGTAAAAGTTGGTGGTATTCAAAGAGAAGAGGAAAAATATTTTGATTTTAGTTCTTTTAAAGAAGCATGGCTTAATGCATGTGTTCATACAAAATGGTCTGAAGAAATTGCTCCAATTGTTTATATCTATGATGATAGGATTGAAATTGTATCAAATGGTGGACTTCCATCAGCATTAACAGAAAAAGATTTTTATGAAGGAATTTCAAAACCAGTTAATAAAAAACTTTTGAAAATTTTTGGAGATTTAGATTATATTGATCAGACAGGGCATGGAATCCCATTAATTGTAAAAAATTATGGTAAAAGTGCTTTTTATATAAGTGAGCATACAGTTATGGTAACAATTCCTCTTAATAAAAAGTTACTTGAAAATTTAGAAAAAAAAGATTCATATAATGATTTGAATGAGACAGAAATAAAGATTTTAAATTTGATAGATAGTAATATAAAATATAAAACTAAAGAATTAATGGAAATAACACATTTTACTGAGACATATATAAATAAAATTATACGTTCACTAAAGGACAAAAAGTATATTGAACGTATTGGTGCTAATAAGAATGGATATTGGAAAATATTAAAATAGTATAAAAAGGTGATTAAATATGGAAAAAAACAAACAAAATAATAAAGAAAAAAGATGTATTATATGCAATAAACCATACAACTATCAGTATGATTTATTTGGAAGAAATTGTTTGATGAAATTATATACACAATTAGATATTCCGAATTTTAGGCTTATTTCAAATAAGGAAAAACATTTATGCAATGTAATTGCTCATAGAAATTTTAAATTCTTTTTAAGCAAGGATAAGAAATATGCGTTAACAAAAAATTATATTGCTTTAGATTATTTAAAAAGGATGGATTTAAAATCAGTAGATGATATAAAACTTAAGTTAACAGAAAATATTAAAAACATATCAGTATTTAAAAGATATACAAAATCAATGTTGCCAATATATCCATTAAATGATTTTTATAAAATTTATAATGATTATATTGATTTTAAAAATTTATTAAATGAAAATATAAAATCAAATAATAAAGATTTTGATGAAACAATATTGAAGGGATTTTCAATAATTTTTGATGCTAACAAAATTAGCATGCCTTTATATTATACAACATTTTACGAAATGCAATATATGTTTTGGGAGATAGTTGTAATTGGAGGATTGCTTGCAAATATGAAACTTTCTGCATATTTAATGCAGATTTCATTAACAAATTCAGGCGAATATGAAAAAGAAGGAAATGTATTAACTATTGAAGATGAGAAAATTACTAAAATATTATTTGAAAATGATGAGTTCAAAGAAAAGATAAATAGTTTGTTAACGGATACAGACATCAACATAGAAAATAAACTTATGCGTTTTTCTGAAAAGGATTTATTGTTATCTTTACATGATGCTACTTTAAATTTAAGAGCTAATAAAAAGGAAAATGATAATTGGCATATAGATATAGAAATTTTAGATAAATATGACTTTACAGATATTAAAAATTTGAAAGATTATGTAACATCAACAGATTCAATAATTATGAGTTTATTCTCATCTACTTTAAACAATTTTGCTGCTATTTCAAGTTCATACAATGTTATAAAACCATTTAATTTTGTAATTAAAATAACAAATGATGATTATAAAATCGAAAATTAGTAGGAAGGTTGAAAATGAAGAAATCAAAAATTATGTTATTTGTTTTATCAATAATATTGATAATGTTAGTATTTACAATTATATTTCTAGATTATCTTTTAAGTGATAGAAATGTAATAAAAGGGTATTTCAAATCAGAAACATATGGAGATAAGTATGGATTTCAACACTATTTAGAATATTATAAATATTATTATGAACCAAAAAAAGATGCTGATTTTTATAAATTATATGATAAGGTTAATAAAGAAAATATTAATGAGATAAAATTATATTATAATAATTTCAAAGAAAGAATGGATAAACAAAACAGGCTTCAAGAATATGATTTTAATGAAAATATCATAGATGAAAGTGATTATTTTATACTTTTTGATAAAAATAATAGAAATTTTGGAAAAAACTATGCAAAATATTATTATTATACATTATATTTTTATGATACAAATTCACATATTTTATATGTATTATATAATAGTTAAAAAAAGACAACAAAAATATTATAAATTAACAAGAAATGTTCTAAAAATGGTGGTATTTTTTTATTACATAATTGCTAAAAATGTTGAAAATTAAAAATTGCCATGATATAATTCGACATAACTTGCATTAGTTTATAAAGCCATAATGTAAGTACATTAAAAAAATTACAACAAGAAAGGAGACACAGCAAATGAAAATCAAAGTAATTGCATCAACCAAAGTAGGATATATTCTGCCTAAAGAAGATGCAGTAGACTTTTCTGGAAAATCAGCAGGTATATGCTATTTACCAGACACAGTCGAAACATTATTTGCAGAACCATCCGAAAAGACACAGAAAAGAGCTAATGGAAACATCAAATCTGGTCACCATAGTGTATTTGGCCATCCAACTTACAACTTATGCTTAGAGGGTATTCCTAAGATACTTGCTATGATTTTAAACAATGAAAAGGTGTATAACACATCTGAAAAATCAGCAAGATATACTCACATGGAACCATCTCCTCAAGAAAAAGAGTTGTATGAAAAATGGATAGGAGTTTTTAAGGAACAAATACTTGCAAAATATCCGGATTTTGATGAGAAAAGAGCTAAAAAGTTGGCGCAGGAAAATGCGAGATATCTTATTAGTGTATTCACGCCTGCAACGATAATGGAATATACTGTTGATTTTAGACAATTAAATTACATTATCAACTTTGCTAAAGATTACATTGAAAAAGGTGGCGATGATGATTTTTCTGTAAAAGTAAAGGAAGTATTTAAAGAATTCTTGAAGGCAATGCCAGATTTGGAAATTGAAGGACTAGATGCTAGAGTAAAAGGTCGTAGTTTTTCTTTGTTTGCTAAGAGAAAAAGCAGAAATGAAGAATTTGGAGAAAACTACTGTACAACGTATTTAGCGAGCTTTGCACAACTTGCACAAGCACAGAGACATAGAACTCTATCTTATGAGATGACATTACTTGATAAAGCTCAGTACTACATTCCTCCGATTATTAGGAATACAGAGCTTGAGAAAGAATGGCTTAAAGACATATCATCTTTGGAGAAATTCTTCCCTCAGGGAATGTTGGTACAAGTCAATGAAAGAGGCACTATTGAAAACTTTGTGTTAAAGTGTGCTGAAAGATTGTGTGGATCTGCTCAGTTAGAGATTATGGAACAGACTCAAAAAACGATGGCAAAATATATGGAAGCAACAGAAGACCAAGAAGAACTTCATAATTATCTTTTGCCATATTCTAAAGGAGCTCGTTGTACTTTTCCGGGCTGGAAATGTGATTCACCATGTATATTTGGTGGGAAAAATGCTATGCATAGAGTTATCTAATATGTAGAGTAGAATAAAATCCCCTACGAACCAAAAGGTTAGTAGGGGATTTTTGCGGATAAATTTTTTTTATTTTAGTGTTAAGTAAAAAAATAAATACAATTTTGATTTTAGTTAAGCAAAACGTTAAATATTACTTGTATACAAGGCAAAAATATAGTATAATTTCTGTAGTTTAAGTAGCAAAAATAATATAAATAGAATAAATAATAGTATAAAGAGGTTATAGGAATTTATATTAGAAGTATAAGAGATAGGTTTATAGGTAAAACCAATTTTAAATAAAAACCTAAATACAAAAAAAGGATAAATTAAAATGGATAAATCAAAGCAATTTGATGAATACAGAAATAAATATAAAGAATTTTATTATAATAAATATTCAATAAAAGAAGATGAACATACAATATACATAGAATATGAATTTGAAATACCAGAACTTGCAATATTTCATCCACAATTAAAAATCTTAAAAAAAGACTATAAAATAAAAAGTTTAGATAGCAAATATGTTCAAAATATGGTATTTCATATGGGAATGATAGAGCTAATTAGTTATTGGAAATCTACTTGTTCACCAGATGTAGTAATAAAATGCGGATATTTAAATGAAGAACAGAAAAGATGGTGGAAAAAGATTTATTTCTATGGATTAGGTGAGTTATTTTTCGTAAATAACATAAAGACAAATATAGAAGATTTTATGAATATAAAATGCACCCAAGAAAATAATATCGAGTATGAAACAATTGAAGACGAATCAAATGGCTACATAGTTCCAATTGGTGGAGGAAAAGATTCAATTGTAACGCTAGAAACTCTTAATATTGATAAAGATAGTGATTATTGCTTAATAATTAATCCAAAAGAAGTAACGCTAAAATGTGCTGAAATAGCTGGAATACCAGATAATCATATTATAGAAGTTTATAGAACTATAGATGAAAAATTAATTGAATTAAACAATCAAGGATTTATAAATGGTCATACTCCATTTTCTGCAATGCTTGCATTTACATCATATTTCATAGCTTATCTTTTATCAAAAAAATATATTGCTGTTTCAAATGAAAATAGTGCAAATGAGTCAAATGTAAAAGGAGAAAAAACAAATCACCAATATTCTAAGAGCTTTGAATTTGAATGTGATTTTGAAGAGTATGCTAATAAATATTTAAAAGCTCCAGTGAAATATTTTAGTTTTTTAAGACCATTAAATGAGCTTCAAATAGCAAAAATCTTTTCAAGACTAGAAAAATATCATTCTACATTTAAAAGTTGCAATGTCGGAAGTAAAGGAAAAGAGTGGAAATGGTGCTGTAAATGTGCAAAATGTTTATTTGCCTTTATAATTTTGAGCCCATATCTATATAAAGAAAAATTGATAAATATATTTGGAAATGATTTATTTGAAGATAAAGAATTATTAAATATTTTTATAGAATTAACTGGAAATGGTGAAACGAAACCTTTTGAATGTGTAGGTACTTTTGAAGAAGTAAATTTTGCTATAAGTAAAACAATAGAAAATATTGAAAAAAGCAGAGTTATAAATAATTTATCGGATAATCATAATGGAGAGTTGCCATATTTATTAAAATATTATAAAGAAAATTTCGGATTAGTAGATACTAAAGAAGATATAACTTTAAGATATAATACAGAGAATAATTTAACAGAAGAACAAAATGAAATGTTAAAAAGAGAGGTATTTTTAAGTGATAAATGATTTAGTTGAATACTTTAAAAATAAAAAAATATTAATATTAGGATTTGGAAGAGAAGGAATATCAACTTATAAATTTTTAAGAAAATATCTAAAAAGTCAATTTTTATACATAGCAGATAGAAAAGAAGGTTTTGAAGTTGATAATCAAATTTTAAAAGACGATAAAAATATAAAAGTTATAAGTGGAGAAAAATATTTAGAAAATTTGCAAGATTATGATGTTATAATGAAATCACCGGGAATTTCTTTTAAAGGAATGGATGTGAGTGGATTTAAAGGAAAAATAAAATCGCAACTTGAACTTTTATTAGAATTTTTTGATAATTTTACAATAGGAATTACAGGAACGAAGGGGAAAAGTACCACAAGCACACTAATTCATAAAGTTCTTGATGAGCAAAATGTAAAAAATCTTTTTATGGGTAACATAGGAATACCAGCGTTTGACTACATAGAAGAGATACAAAGTGATACTAAAATAGTTTTAGAAATGTCATCACATCAGCTAGAATTTATGCATATGTCACCTAATATCGCTATTTTGTTGAATGTTTATGAGGAACATTTAGATCACTATGATTCATATCAAAAATACGCAGAAGCAAAAGGAAATATATGCAAATTTCAAAAAAATACTGATTATATAATTTATAACTATGATAATGAAATAGTTAGAGATTTAGTACAAAATGCTAGAAGCAATAAAATTGCAGTAACTTTAAATAATAATTTAGTAGAAGATAATATTAAATTAGTTGATAGAAAAATTTATTTTAACGATAAATTGTTATATGATGATAACTTAGAAAAAAGATATCTAGTAGGGGATTTCAATCTTAATAATATTATGTTTGTTTTAATGGTATCTGAAATTCTTAAACTAGATTTGAATAAAACAATAAATACAATTGAAAATTTTAAAGGTTTAGAACATAGACTTGAATTTGTTGGAAAATATGATGATGTTCTTTATTATGATAATGCTATAGCCACTATTCCTCAATCTACAATAGAGGCAATTAATGCTCTTAAAAATGTAAATACATTAATTATCGGAGGTATGGATAGAGGAATTGATTATGCTGATTTTATTGATTTTCTAAATGAAAGTGATATAGAAAATATAATCTGTATGCCTAAAACAGGTTATGATATTGGAAAAAAATTAAAATATAGAAATGTGTATTTTACAGAAACTTTAGAAGAGGCTGTAAATACTGCAAAAAAGGTAACTAAAAAAGGTAAAAGCTGTTTATTATCTCCTGCAGCAGCAAGTTATGAATATTTTAAAAATTTTGAAGAAAAAGGAGATTTATTTAAAAAGTTAGTAAAAAAAGTTTAATAAAAAGAATTATTCAATTTCATTTTATTTATAGATAATCAAAACTCAAATAAAACAATAGAAAAGCCCTATTTCTAATTAGTTTTAGAAAGGGCTTTTTATAATTAACATTTTACTATATTTCAATTTATTTTAATAAATATATTTTTGTGGATTTACTGATGAACCATTTACTTTAATTTCAAAGTGTAAGTGATTTCCAGTTGAATTACCAGTTGAACCAACCTTAGCTATGACATCACCAGCTTTTACTGCTGTACCACTAGAAACTAAAATAGAACTACAGTGCCCATAATATGTTTCAACACCATTTCCATGTTCAATAATTACTAAATTTCCATAACCACCATTATTGAATCCGGCAAATTTAACTGTACCATCAGCAGCAGCTTTAATTTCTGTACCATAACTTGCTGCAATATCAAGTCCACGATGGACGTGATCTCTTATACTTTCTACACTTCCATATCTTGAAGAAATAGTTCCACTAGTTAATGGAAGACAAGCTAAATAAATTCCATTAACAGTTCTTTTGTCTCTTTCTTCTTTATCTTTAAGCATTGCGTCTAATTCATCGGCAATTTTTAATTTAGCCTCATTAATTGATTCTTCTGTAACAGTTTTATCTAAATATAAGGTTGTTATTTTTAAATCTGGTTCTAAATTTTTATAATTTTCTTTTAATGTATTAACTAAATTTGTTGCTTCCTCTAAACTATTAACGTAAACAGCACTTTCCTCATTTCCATCAGAAACTTCATATACTGAATAAATATTAGTTGAGCTTTCTTTTACTTTGTCCATAACTTCATCTTCTTTGATTAAAGTTCTATCAACGAATTCAAAGTTATATTTTACGTTATCTAGTGCTACGAATGCAACATTATCGTCACTTGATTTTAATACTTCATTATCTATTTTATCTTGAAATTCTACTCTATTATTAACAAATCCAATTTCTTCTTCGCCTAACATAACTGAATATGCTGGCTTAAATTTTATAAAAATTATACTTACAATCATTATAATTGCTATAGTAATAATTTTAAAAATGTTTATCTTTAGTCTCAGGTTATAATCTGAATTTTCTTTGTTTAAAATAAATGTCACTCTCCTTTTTTTACAGACGCACTTTTAATTATACTATATATTATTAAAAATTTCAAGAAATATATTCATTTTTTACAAAAAATTCACATTTTTTTATTAAATATTGCCTTAAATATGCAACTTATCTTACAAATTGCATTTACTTTTTTAATTGACGAAAATTCACATTTCTATATCAAAATATTGCTTAAAATATGCAACTTATCTTACAAATTGCATTACTTTTTTACTTGCCCAAAATTCATAATAAAAAAATAATTGATTTTATAAAATTAACAAAAAATAAAAAATAAAAAATATAATTAATTTGAAGTATCGCGTAGCGCTCAAGCGAAGCGCGAATGGAGCGAAAAGTGTAAAACACTTTTCTGCGACAACAAGATACGAAAAATTAATTATATTTTTTATTTTATATATTCTATATTTTATTTATTGGCTTTAATATATAAATTACTAAATCTCAATTATATCCATTTCAGAAGTATAAGTTTCATTCCCATAAGCATAAATGATATAAAGTTCACCATTAGGACCTTGTATAAAGTTCTCAACTTGAGTAACATCATATTTATCACTATCAACATCTCTTTCATAAATATTATATCCAGTATTTTGCATTGATTTTGCATCTTCTGCAGCTTTGTTTACTACGGATTTTATTTTCTTATTGATAGTCTTTTCATCTAAATCTCTTAGTTCTATAATATCAGAGATAAAAACATCTTTGTCAGTTGTAATGTTATAATTGTATGTTTGAATCATTATTCTTTGAGCGTTATCTCCTTCTTTTATTGATGCCATAATTGCAACTGATAATATATCGTTATTTAAATAAGCAGTGTAACTCATATCACATATAGTATATACATCTGAACTTTGAATAATGTTATTTAATTTATCAACAAATAGTTGTTGAGTTAAATTATTGTAGTTAGTAGCAACTTCTCCTGCAATGTTTATCATTGGAAGTGTTGCTTGTATATTATATTTATCTTCTTCTTTTTGATTAAATGTTAATCCATTATATACAATAGGCTTTGAACTATCGATTTTTTCTATATTATTTTCATCGTGGTTAAATCCAAAATACTCATTAGTAAATAAATCCTTAAAGGAATTTTTAATTTCTTCAATAGTGGTATTGTTGCTAGATACATTGCCACTAATTATATTATAATCAATATCATTATCAGATACTTTTTTAAAAAATTGTGCATATACTCCAACAAATATTGCAATTACACATATTATTATAATTATTATGTATAAAACATTTCTCATTGTTTTATTCATATCAAAAGTTTATTCCTTTCCATATTAAATTTATAAAATATTAAAAAAATTATAGCATTAAAAACATTTTATGACAAGTATTACCTTATAAAAATAAAGTCCATTTATTGACTAAATTATAAATTTAAGGTAAAATATCTTTTAAGATTGGAGACAAAAATATGTTATGTTCAAATTGTAAAAAAAATACGGCTGTAATATTTATGCATAAGCCTAATAGTAAGGGAGAAATGGATACGGTTGGATATTGTTATGATTGTGCTAAAAAGTTAGGAATTAATCCACTTAACACAATCTCTAATAATGCAAGCAATCTATCTAACGAAGATATAAATAATATGACATCTCAATTAAATGAGATGTTTAAAGACTTATCATCAAATCTTTCAATACATGCAATTAACGAAGATGATTTAGAAGAAAACTATGATGAAGATGGAGAAGAAGGACCAAGTGGCTTTGCAATTCCATTAGGTTCAATTTTTTCAGGAATGTTTGGTGGAAAAAATGAAAGTAATGGTACTCAGTCATCAGCATCTTCTAGTAGAAAAAGTGTAAAGACTGAAAAAAGACAGGCAACTAAAAATAGAAAAGCACTAGATACTTTTGGAACTAATTTAACTGAAAAAGCTAAAAAAGGTGAAATAGATGTAGTTATCGGTAGAGATAAGGAAATTTCTAGAATTATACAAATTTTAAATAGACGTACTAAAAATAATCCATGTTTAATTGGAGAGCCTGGTGTTGGAAAAACAGCTATAGCTCAAGGATTAGCTTTAAAGATTAAAGATAGTGATGTCCCAGCTAAATTATTAAATAAAGAAGTATATTTATTAGATATGACAGCAGTTGTTGCAGGAACTCAATTTAGAGGCCAATTTGAAGCTAGAATGAAAAACATTATTGAAGAATGCAAAATGGCTGGAAATATTATTTTAGTAATAGATGAAATTCATAATATAATAGGAGCTGGAGATGCAGAACATTCAATGAATGCAGCAAATATTTTAAAACCATCTCTTGCAAATGGTACAATTCAATTAATTGGTACAACTACTTTAACTGAATATAGAAAATACATAGAGAAAGATACAGCATTAGAGAGAAGATTCCAACCTGTAATGGTTGAAGAGCCAACAGTAAGTGATAGTATTGAAATACTTAAAGGTATAAAAGGATATTATGAAAATTATCATAAAGTACAAATTTCAAATGATGTAATTGAAAAAATAGTTGTTTTATCAGAAAAATATATACATGATAGATTTTTACCAGACAAGGCAATTGATGTACTTGATGAAGCTTGCTCAAGAATTAATTTAGACAACAAAGATTTATATAATTTAGAAGTATTAAAAAATAAATTAGCTGAAGTTCAAGAGCAAAAGGAAGAAGCTGCTCAAGCAGATTCAACTGATGATTATAAAAAAGCAGCAGAATTAAAAATGCAAGAATGTAATTTAATACAACAAATTAATGAGATAGAATCAAAAATGGTTCCTAAAGAATTAACTGTTGAAGATATAGCTAAAGTAATAGAAAATTGGACAAAAATTCCTGTTCAAAAAATTACTGAGGAAGAAACTAAAAAGCTTTTATCATTAGAAGATAATCTTCATAAAAGAGTAATTGGACAAAATGAAGCAGTAGAAGCAGTTAGTCGTGCTATTAGAAGAAATCGTGCAGGATTAAAAAGTACTAAAAGACCACCTTCATTTATATTTGTAGGTCCTACAGGTGTTGGTAAAACAGAACTAGCTAAAGCTTTAGGTGTTGAAATTTTTGGAAAAGAAGATTCTATAATAAGAGTTGATATGTCTGAATATATGGAAAGTAATTCTACAGCAAAACTTATAGGTGCACCTCCAGGATATGTAGGATATGATGATAGTGGACAGCTTACAGAAAAAGTAAAAAGAAATCCTTATTCTATAATACTTTTAGATGAAATTGAAAAAGCTCATTCAGATGTATTTAATATTTTATTACAAGTACTTGATGATGGAAGATTAACAGATGCACAAGGAAATACAGTTAGCTTTGAAAATACTATAATTATTATGACATCAAATGTAGGTTCTGACCAAAACTTAAATTCAATTGGTTTTGGCTCAACTTCTGAATTTAGAAAAAGTAAGATAGAAGCAAGTTTAAAAGAAAATTTTAGACCAGAATTTTTAAATAGAATTGATGAAATTATAGTATTTGATTCTTTGAATAATGAAGAACTAGTTAAAATAGTTGATTTAATGTTAAAAGATACTCAAAATGTCTTAAATGATAGAAATATTAAGATGTATGTATCAGATGAAGCAAAACAATTTCTTTTGAAAAAAGGAACAGATTTAAAATATGGTGCCCGTCCTTTAAGAAGGGCAGTGCAAAGATTTATCGAAGATGAACTTTCAGAAATGATCTTAAGACAAAAGCTAAAAAATGGTCAAAAAGTATATATAGATGAAAAAAGTGATAAATTAACATTTTCAGTTAAATAAAGCTAACTAGTTATGGAGGAAGTAATATATGAAGTATATAAAACATGTTCCTAATATACTAACAATCATAAGATTTATATTAATACCATTTGTTGTAATTTCACTAGCACTTGATAATTATATTTCCGCACTTATATTTTTTACATTATCATCTTTATCAGATGTGCTAGATGGATATATTGCTAGAAAGTTTAATGCAATAACTGATTTTGGAAAATTGATGGATCCATTAGCTGATAAACTTACACAAGTTTCAACTTTAACTACATTATATGTAAAAAGGATAGTTCCATTTTGGATTGTACTTGTAGTAATTGTAAAGGAAATCGTTCTTATATCAGGAGCATCATTTCTTTATGGAAAAAAATTAGTAGTTTCAAGCAAATGGTATGGAAAATTATCTACAGTTATATTGTATCTTGCAGTCGTTAGCTCATTTGTAATTCATATATATAATATAAATTCAAATTTTGATAAATACTTGTATGCATTAGCAATATTCTTTACTTTATTTGCTATGGTAAGCTATATCGAGCATTTTTATAAAAAAGGTTATCTTCCTAAAAAAGAAGATTTAAAAAAGAATACAAGTATAAAGGAAAATCAAAAATGAAAAATATATTGTTGCATTGTGCTATGAAAAAAGAGGGAGAACAAATAGCTGAAAAATTAGGACTAAATAAAATTAAAGAAAATTTATATAATTTAAATAATATATCTTTGATTATAACGGGAATAGGAAAACAAAAAACAGCTATTGAAATTACAAAATATTTAGAAAATAATAAAAAACCTGATTTAATTATAAATATCGGTTATGCTGGTTCAAGTAAAGAAGATATTGGAAGATGGGTGTCAATATCTAAAGTATATAATTTAGAATGGGAAATACCAGATGAAGAAAAATATAGTATGGATGTAGGAAATCAAAATTTACTTACAGTAAATGATTTAAAAATCCTTCCTTGCTACACAGCAGAATGTTTTGTAACAAAAACAGATATTAATGAAAATGTTATCTTTGATATGGAATTACATTCATTAGCAATACTTTGTGATTTATATGATATACAGTTAGCATCACTTAAAAAAGTAAGTGATAATTTAAGTATAAAAAATTATTATGAAAATATAGATCAAAAAGAGGTTATGGAATTGACAAGTTGCATAAAATATATAAAAGAATTAGAGAAAGATAATTAATAAAAGTGCATCTCAAATTGTTAGAACATTTTGAGTATGCACTTTATTATTTTCATAAATTAATTAACAAATATTTTCTTAGCTTCGTCTTTTCTAATAGCAATAATACTTCCTCTAAATTCATAAGCAGTAGGATCACCTAAGGGAGAACGAAAAAGAGCGGTTATGGGAGTACCGTTTACTAGACCTAAATCAAGTAGTCTTCTTTCTAATATTCCAGTACATGTTACATTAACTATATTGCTAGTATGATTAAGTGGTAATTTATCTAAAGTAAACATCTTAGCACCTCTAAAAATATGTTTTTTATTATATAATATAGTATGCGATTATTAACATAATGGTTATAAATTTCTTTGCAAATATAAAAATTTTATGATATAGTTTTAACAAGTATTTTTAAATTACACAGAAAATACGTATTTAATTTTTGAAAAATAAAGTTCATAGGATCTTTTAAAAACCTAAATATAATTTAAATGAGGTAAAATTATGGAAAAAGTAAGAGGATTTGAAGTAGCAAAAGGATTTGAAGATAAAAATATAAATCTACCAATTAGAAAAACAAAATATTCAGCAGGATATGATGTAGAAGCAGCAGAAGATTGCACAATACCACCATTTAAGCCGGGTCAAAAGCCAACTTTAGTAAAAACAGGAATTAAAGTTTACTGCATGCCAGATGAATTTTTAATGCTTTGTAACAGAAGTTCTAATCCTGGAAAGAAAGGATTAGTTTTAGCAAATAGTGTAGGAATAATTGATTGTGATTATTATGGAAATGTAGAAAATGATGGACATATTATGTATGCGTTTTATAATTTTAAAGATGAACCTGTGGAAATTAAGAAAGGTGATGCAATAGGACAAGCAATTTTTATGAAATATTTTACTTCTGATGATGATAAAGCAGAAGGAGAAAGAAAAGGCGGATTTGGATCAACAAGCAGATAAAAAAGCCTTATTTATAGTGAAAAAAAAGTAAATACAATTCTCTAAAATAGTGAAAATACTATAAAAAAATGAAAAAAAACTTTACTTATTTTAAAATTTGTGTTATAATTAAGCTGTGGTAAAAAAGGAGAATTAGATCTCTTAATAGACCAAGAGTTGGAAAGGAGAGTACATAAATGTTTAACGTAGGAGACAATATAGTTTATCCAATGCATGGTGCAGGGACAATTAATGCCATAGAAGAAAAAGAAGTATTAGGAGAGAAACAACAGTATTATGTTATAAAAATGCCAGGAGAGGTTATGGTAATGGTTCCAACTGCCAAGGCTGAAGCTATGGGAGTTAGAAGTGTTATTGATAGCAAGAGTGCAGGAGAAGTACTAAAGTTATTAGAGCAGAATGAAACAGAAATGTCTGATAACTGGAATAAAAGATATAGAGATAATTTAGAAAAAATGAAGACAGGAGATATTTATAAAATAGCTGATGTCGTTAGAAATTTGAGCTTTAAGCAAAAAGAAAAAGGAACATTATCTACTGGTGAGAAAAAAATGCTTAACAATGCTAAATTAATTTTAGTTAGTGAATTAGTTTTAGCTGAGCATACATCAAAGGATGAAATAGAAAAGCTAATTGATAATAAGATAGATATGTCATATAAAGAATTTAGAGTTCCAACAGAAGCAAAAATTGATTTGCAACAAAGTGCAGTTAGCAAGTTTATTCCATTTGATGGAACAACAAATGCTTAAATTTTAAATAAAAAAGTCAAACAAAAGTAAAACAGGATACAAAAATATCCTGTTTTTATGATGAATAGTATATTAAATTATGTAAATCAAATTATTTACATAATTTAAAAATTAAGAAGGATTTAAAATAATTATGTCGAATAATATAAATATGAGAAAAGAAAGGTAAAAATATGGTACGATATAGTGATGAATTATTAGACGAAATAAGAATGCGCAATGACATAGTAGATGTTGTATCACAATATGTAACATTAAAAAGAAAAGGACGTAATTATTTTGGAGTATGTCCTTTTCATAATGAGAAGTCTCCTTCTTTTTCTGTCTCTCCGGACAAGCAGATATTTCATTGCTTTGGTTGTGGAGTGGGAGGTAATGTATTTCATTTCATTAGTAAAATAGAAAATATTGGATTTATTGAAAGTGTACAGATGCTTGCAGAAAGAGTTGGAATGGAATTACCTAATTCATCAAATGCGGAAGATGAAAAAATTGCTAATTTAAAAGCAAAAGTATATGAAGTAAATAAAGCTTCTGCCGAATTTTATCATCTTAATTTATATAAGCCAACATCTAAAATGGCTCAAGAATACATAAAAAAGAGAAAATTAGACAATAATACATTAAAGGCATTTTTAATTGGATATGCAGGAGATGGAAACGAACTATTTTCTTATTTAAAATCTAAAGGATTCGGACCAGAGGAAATGCTTGCGTCAAGCTTAATTGGAAAAACAGAAAGTGGAAGATATTATGATAAATTCAAAAGAAGAATAATGTTTCCAATACAAGATGTAAGAAATAGAGTAATTGCATTTGGTGGTAGAGTATTAGATGATAGTAAGCCAAAATATATAAACTCACCAGAAAATATTGTTTATAGTAAAGGACGTAATTTATTTGCATTAAATGTTGCTAAAAGAGCAGAGCCAGGAATGCTTAAACGAATATTGATTGTTGAAGGATATATGGATGCAATCTCATTATACCAGAGAGGAATCAAAAATGTTGTTGCTTCATTAGGAACAGCATTAACAGATGCACAAGGAAGGCTTTTAAGAAAAAATAGTGAGCAAGTTATACTTCGGGTATGATGCAGATGGAGCAGGCCAAACTGCAATTATGAGAGGAATGGATATACTTAAAAATATGGGTATAGACATGAGAGTATTGCAAATAGATGGAGCAAAAGATCCAGATGAATTTGTTATAAAATATGGTCCTGAAAAATTCGTAAAATATATGGACAATGCAATATCTATAGTCGAATATAAAGTAAAGAATCTTAGAAAAAACTTGAATATAGAAAATACAAGTGACAAAATAAAATTTCTTAATGAAATTGCTAAAATTCTTTCAGAAGTAGATAATACGATGGAAAGAGAAATATACATAGACAAGATTGCTAAAACTTATGATATTTCTAAAAACTCTATAGAAGCTGAAATAAATAAAAAGTTTTATAAATCAAAAGTAAATGAGAAGATGCTAGAAAAAACAAATGTAAAAGTTACCACAAAGATTGAACAAAAAGTGGATAATGCAACTCAAAAACGCGAAAAAATGTTAATTTATTTACTAATAAATAATTTTGATGAAACTTATGAAAGAATAAAAAATGTAGTTAGTTTAGATTGCATAAAAGTAGATATGAATAAAAGAATTTTAAATACAATTTTTGAAAAAATAAATGAGAATGCAGATATTGAAAATGTTATTGATTGGTTTCAAGATGAAGAAACTGTAAATTACATAAGTGGAATTATAGCAGAAGATTTTGAAATTAATGATATAAAAAAAGCAATTGAAGATATTGAAAAAGTGTATCGTAAAGAAAAGAAAATAATTAGAAGGAATGAAATAATTAGTTTATTAGATAATAGAGGTAATCTTGATTCAGAACAGATTAAAAAATTAGAAGAAGAATTAAATAAAATAATTATTGATAGCAAGCATTAATTAACAATACAGAAAATATTTAAAAATCTTAGGAAGGAATAAGATTAAAATGAAAAAATCAGATAATGTAAAAGATGTCATAAATTTAATTGATAATGCTCGTATTGCTAAAAAGAAGAAAGAAGAAAAAGAAGCAGCAAAAAGAATTTTAGCAAGAGATAAAAAAGAAGAAAAAGCACTAAAAAAGAAAAGTAGTGCTGATACTTTGGCAAGCAAAAAAGAAGAAAAAAAATCAAATAGTAAAAAAGCTAATAATAAAAAGGAAGTTGTAAAAGTCAAAGAAACAGCTGTAGTTAGTAATAAAAAATCCAAAAATGAAAAATTACCTAAAAAAGAAGTTACTAAAAAAGAAAATTTAAAAAATGAAAAAGTAGATAAATCTAATGACAAAAAAGAAGATAATAATGAAAAGAGTGTTAAAGAAACGAAAGCTAAAAAAGATAATAAAGAAATAAAAAATGAAGTAGAAGAAGAAATTGTTGAAAATAAACAAGAAAATGAATCTAATGATAAAGCAAATAATGGGTTAGATAATGAAAAGAAAAAAGATTTAGAAGAAACGGAAAAAATTAAAAAGGTAATTTCTCAATTAAAAAATAAAGGAAAAATCACTTATGCTGATCTTGCAACTCAACTTGGTAATATAAATTCAAGTCAAGTAGAAAAAGTATTTGATATATTTGAACAGATGGGAGTTAACGTATCTGGTGATGAAGATGATGATATTGAACCAGATGCAGAGGATTTAGAAGAAGTTGAAGACATATCAATTGAAGACCTTGATATGAATAACATGGATGGAATTAGCATAGATGATCCAGTTAGAATGTATCTTAGGGAGATAGGAAAAATCCCATTATTGACTTATGATGAAGAATTAGAATGTGCAAAAAAAATACTTGAAGGAGACGAAGAAGCAAAAAAGAAATTAACAGAATCGAATTTAAGATTAGTTGTTAGTATTGCAAAAAAATATGTTGGCAGAGGAATGTTATTTCTTGATTTAATTCAAGAGGGAAATATGGGACTAATTAAAGCAGTAGATAAATTTGATTACACAAAAGGATTTAAATTTAGTACTTATGCGACTTGGTGGATTAGACAAGCTATTACTAGAGCGATTGCAGATCAAGCAAGAACAATAAGAATTCCAGTTCACATGGTAGAAACGATTAATAAATTAATACGTACTTCAAGACATTTATTACAATTAAATGGTAGGGAACCTACACCAGAGGAAATTGCAACTGACATGGAAATACCTGTTGAAAAAGTGCTAGAAATACAAAAAATAGCACAAGATCCTGTTTCGCTTGAAACTCCAATAGGAGAAGAAGATGATAGCCACTTAGGAGATTTTATACAAGATGATGATTCACCATCTCCACAGGACGCAGCATCTTATACAATGCTTAAAGAACAATTAGATGAAGTTATGAAAACACTTACACCAAGAGAAGCAAAGGTTTTAAGACTTAGATTTGGATTAGATGATGGAAAAGCTAGAACTTTAGAAGAAGTTGGTAAACAATTTAATGTTACTCGTGAAAGAATTAGACAAATTGAAGCAAAAGCTTTAAGAAAATTAAGACATCCTAGTAGAAGTAAAAAATTAAAAGAATATATTTAAAATTATGGTTAAAAAATTGTTTAAATAGAAAAATTTTATCGTGAAGTGAAAATTTAAATTCCAGTTTTAAAAGATAATTTACAAAAAAGTCTTGCAATGCAAGGCTTTTTATGTTACAATAATAATGCTTGTAAAAATTACAAGTATCCTTGCTTATCTGTTAGGAGATAGGCTTAATACCCAGAAGGAGGTGAAGATAATGAATAAATACGAAAGTGTTATCATTATTAATCCAAATGTAGATGAAGAAAAAGTTAAAAAACTAGAAGAAACATTTACAAATTTGATTAATAAAAATGGTAATGTTACTAAAATTGATGAATTAGGTAAGAAAAAGCTTGCTTATGATATAAAGAAAAACAAAGAAGGTATCTATGTTACTTTATATTTTGAGGCAGAGCCAGCACTAATTGCAGAATTAGAAAGAAATTACAGAATTACAGACGAAATAATAAAATTCATCGTTGTTAGAGAAGAAGAATAAGATTTTAAATGTAGGGGCTTTATTTTTTAAGAAAGGTAAGGTACTAAATATGAACAAAGTTATTTTAATGGGTAGATTAACAAGAGATCCAGAAGTTAGATATACACAAACAAATAATACTCTAGTTGCTTCTTTTTCATTAGCTGTTAATAGAAGATTTGCTAAAGAAGGAGAAAGCCAAACAGCTGATTTTATTAATGTTTCAGCTTGGGCAAAAACAGGAGAATTTGTTAGCAAATATTTTAAGAAAGGACAACAAGTTGCTGTTGTTGGTAGAATCCAAACAAGAAGTTGGGAAGATCAACAAGGACAAAGAAGATATGCAACAGATGTAGTTGCAGAAGAAGTATATTTTGCTGATAGTAAAAGGTCAGATGATTCAAGCAATTTTGAAGATACATTCGGGGCACCACAAACTAGTGGAAATAATGAAGGAGATACTTCAGATTTTGAAGTTTCATCAGGAGATGACCTACCATTTTAATTAAATAAAAAAAGGAGGTAAAATCATGGCAGACAAAAAAAATAATAAAAGAAATAATAAAGATTATGATGATGACTATAAAATTAGAAAAATTAGAAAAAAAGCATGTCCATTATGCAGTGATAAAAATTTAGTTCTTGATTATAAAAATCCAGAACAACTTAAAAAGTTTATTAATGAAAGAGGAAAAATACAACCAAGAAGAACTACAGGTGCATGTGCAAAACATCAAAGAGATATAACTACAGCTGTTAATAGATGTAGACATATTGCAATGTTACCATATTCACAAGATTAATCTTAAAAACGTAAAAGCTGTAATCGTATTTTTAATGATTACAGTTTTTTTGTATATTTATGTAATTTTCTAAAAGTATTTTATAATGACATATTATAACGAGGAATATAAGAAATGGAACGTAATTTTAACTTAAATTTAAAGAAAAATAATTTTTTTAAATTATGTTTTATTTCAATAATAATTATATTTTTAATAATATTGATTATTGTTGGAAATTTAAAAAAGAATAATGAAGAGAAAGATGATAAATTTAGAATTTTAACATCATTTTATCCATTATATATAATGGTTCAAAATATTACAAATGATGCAAATAATGTAGAAGTTAGCAACATGGCAGAAAAATTTACAGGCTGTATTCATGATTATACAATATCAACAACAGATTTAAAGAAATTTGAAAAAGCAAATGTCTTTATTGAGAATGGAAGAAATTTAGAGAATTTCACAGAAAAAATAATATCTATATATCCAAAAGTAGAAATTATAGAAAGCAGTGAAAATATATCTAATTTTATTGAAGAAGATGATGAGATTAATCCACATGTATGGCTTAGCATTGAAAATTACATTATGCAAATAAGAACTATAACAGAAAAGTTAGAAAAAATGAATCCTGAAAATATGGAAGTATATTCAAAAAATAGCAATGATTATATAGAAAAGTTAGAAGAATTAAAACCTGATTATGAAGTTATAAATAATATAAAAGATAAAAAGGCTATATGTTTAAATGAATCTTTAGAATATTTGTTAAAAGATGCATCAATAGAGGTAACTTCGATAGAGACTGACCATGAACAATCTGTTTTATCTGCAAAAGTTTTAGGAAATATTATTGATAAAATGAAAAGAGAAAATATAAAGGTTATATTTATTGATAAAGATGATGATACAAAAACTGCTAAAATATTAGAAAATGAAACTGGAGCTAGGGTATATGTTTTGAATTCTGAAATGAATGGAAATGGCAGTAAGGATGATTATATAAATATTATGAAAGAAAATATAGAAATTCTAAAAAATATTAAATATTTGTAAGTTAGAAAGGAATAGAATTTAAGATGGAAGCTTGTGGATTGCACTTAACAAAAATCGAAAATATATCAGTAAACATAGATAATCAAATCATAATTAAAGATGTAACATTTGATATACATTGTGGTGAACTTACTATGATTATTGGAAAAAATGGTGCGGGTAAATCTACTTTATTAAAAGCTCTTTTGAATGAAGTAGACCATACAGGAAAAGTGGAATTCTTTGATATGAAAAAAAGTAAAAATGAAAAAATAAGTATAGGCTATGTTCCTCAAACGCTTAATATAGAAAGAAATATGCCAACTAGTGTTTATGATATGTTTGCTTCATATATTTCAAATAAACCAGTATTTTTAAGCAAAAATAAAAATTTGTATGAAGAAATAAAAAAACGTTTAAAAATTTTTGGGGCAGATAAATTAATTGATCATAGAATAGGGAATCTTTCAGGAGGAGAGCTTCAAAGAATTTTACTTTCAATTGCAACTTATCCAATTCCAAATTTACTTATACTAGATGAACCAGTATCTGGAATAGATGTAAATGGAACCAAAGATTTTTATGAAATTTTATCAAAATTGAAAAACAAATATGATATGTCAATAATTTTAGTTTCACATGATTTACAATTAGTAAAAAAATATGCTGATAAAGTTATTTTATTAGATAAAGAAGTGAAAAAACAGGGAAGTGCTGATGAAGTATTTTCAAGTAAAGAATTTAAAGAAAGTTTTGGAATTATATAGAAGGGGAATATTGAAATGAATGTAATATATAATATTTTAGAAACTATATTACCTTTTGAGTTTATGCAATATACATTTATGAAAAATGCTTTTTTAGCTATAATATTAGTATCACCAATATTTGCAGTATTAGGAACAATGATTGTTAATAATAAAATGGCTTTTTTTTCAGATGCACTTGGACATTCTGCATTAACAGGAATAGCTATTGGTACATTATTAGGAATTAGCAATATGAACTTATCTATGATAATATTTGCAATAATTTTTGCTCTATTATTAAATTTAGTTAAAAATAAAACTAGTTATGGTGCAGATACTATAATTAGTGTATTTTCTTCTATTGCCATTGCGTTAGGACTTGCAATACTAGCACAGAGTGGAAGTTTTAATAAGTATTCAAGTTATTTAATAGGAGATATTTTGAGTATATCTGTAACTGAAATAATATATTTAGTTGTCGCATTTATTTTAGTGGGAATATTCTGGATAAAATTATTTAATAAATTAAATGCAGTAAGTATAAATCCGGTTTTAGCAAAAAGTAAAGGGATAAATGCAAAATTAATTGATAATGTTTTTGCAATCTCTATTGCTATAATTGTAATGATTTCAATTAGATGGATCGGTATATTACTTATAAATTCAATGTTAATTTTACCTGCTGCATCAAGTAGAAATATAGCAAAAGATATGAGAAGTTATCATGCTTGCTCAGTAATATTTGCTTTAATATCAGGAATTTGTGGATTAATTATATCGTATTATACTAATATTCCTACAGGACCAATGATTGTAATTATATCTGGAATTATCTATTTTGTTACATTTAGCATGAAAAAATTTGTATATGCAAAAAAATAATAAAAAATGGAAAAAATCGTCATGGAAAAAAATGTTAAATATTTTAAAAATACTTGAAAGTATATTGAATTTATGGTATAATATTTTATAGAGTAGAGATACTTATTTTAAACAAAGGAGAGGGAGCAACATGAGTAAGACAGACAGTGGCCGGGTAGGCGCGATTGTGAGATGCCCGGAAAGTGGGGCTTACAGAAAGAAGGAGTATTTAAAAGAAACTCTTGAATGGGCTGAGGGTATTAAAAAGTTAACTCGTAGGGACTGGAACGAAATTATGAAGATTTCTGATAACCCAGAGAAACAATTGCTATATTCAGAAGCATTACTAACAGCTTTTTATATGTCAGATAAGGAAGCTTATCTAGAAGAAATAAAAAAGACTACAGAAGATTTGTCAAAGTACATTGAAAAGCTTATGAATGTAGTCAATATGAAAATTAGAGCTGAAAAAATATACTCAGCAACTGAATTAGCGAAACTTATTGATCCCGAAAATGAAAAAGAAAATGGCTTCGAATGGTCCGAAGAAGAGTTGTTCGAGGCATTAAAAAACAAAACAGCCTAAAAGTCCGAGCGTGTTGGAGAATTTTCTCCGATGCGCTTTTTTAATTTTTTATAATAAAAGAAAAAATTTAAAAATAATATTAAAATGTTGCCCAAAATATTGATTTTAAACGATTTTTGTAATATAATATATATGTAGTGTGTATAAAATCTAAATATAAAAAATATATTAAAAGTCTAAATTTATTGGAGGATATATTGAATGAGAAAATTCTATAAATCTTTATTATTGATAACTATTTTTATATTTTCAATAATTACATTTAGTAATTACAGTTTCGCAGTCCTTGATTCTAATGGAATCACTTTAGGATTGTATAATTATGGAAATACTAGAAAAACAGGATATTATACAGTAGGAAATGAACAAAAAAATGACAGTCATCCAGTAATAAAAATAGTTGAGTATAACAAACAAGGAACAGTTGAAACAACTAAACCTAATAGAGCAATTTATTGCTTAAAAGATGGAGTTGGTTTTGGAGCAACAGATGTTGGAGCTTCAACTGCAAAAACTGTAGAATATACAAATAGATTTGATATGAGAAAACCTAGTGAAATAGGAGAAAAATTTAAAAGTGCTTTACCATCAACAGACAGTGAATACAATAAATTAATGTGGGTATTAGATACAATATGCTTACCTGAGGATTCAGATTCAGTAGATGAATTATTAGGAAAAGCTGAATTAGATAGATCGGATTTTGAAACTAATACTAAAAAAATGACAGATGATGAGTTTAAAGATATAATTGAAGTGATTCAACAATCTGCTATATGGTATATAACTAACAAAGGAGATAAGTATCAACCATCTGGGTTAGGAACATTTTATTTTTCAAGTACTCCTTCAGTACAAGGAACAAATATAGATGATAAATATGATTTTGGTATTGAAAGTCCAATTGTAACTTTATACCAATATTTTATAAATCAATTAGAAAGTAAAAGTGATTACGACTATACTTCAAGTGAATTAAATGAGGATAATGTTATAACATTAGATAAAAATAATGCAACATCAACACTTGAAAATGGATATTATTATGTAGGTCCATACAAAGTAACTAAAGCTGATAATATATTAAACTTTAATGTAAAAATTTTAGTTGATAATAAAGAAAATGATAATGTTACATTAGTTAAGGCAGATAAATCTGAGATTAGTGGAAGTACGATTACTGATAAAGTTAATTCAGTTTTAGATGAACAATTTTATATAAAATTACCTGTTGGAACTTCAGCAAATAATGTTAATATAAAAATTTCAGGTAAGAAAGAAGTTAAGACATTAACATATTGGTCTACTCCTGAATCATCTGTAGAAACTAATCAGCCAGTTGTTATAATAGAAAAAACAGATAAAGAATTTTCTGTTGAGGATACAAAACAAATAGCAAAACCTAAGTTTGATTTAAGTTTAAGAAAATTTATAACACAGGTTGCTGGAAACCCTGTATCACCTTCAAGAGAACCTGAAATTACACAGGAAAGCCTTAGAGCATTAGCAACAAATGGAACATCAATATTAGATAATGGAACAACAAGTACAAAAACTCATACAAAAGATCCAATATCAGTAAAAACAGGTAATAAAGTAGTTTATACAATTAGAGTATATAATGAAGGCGAAATTGATGGTTATGCAGAAGAGATAATGGATTATTTACCAGATGGATTAAGTTTAGTTCCAGCTGACCAAAGTACAATAAATGCTCAGTATGGATGGCAAGCAGATGCTGATAATGCAAAAATAATAAGAACTAAATATTTGTCTAGAAAATATAAAGATGGCAAGTACAATGAGGGAGCTACTGACGAAGAAGATAATAAAGATAATATTATAAAAGCATTTAATAAAACAGCAGGAGCTGACGGAAAATATACAATAGATTATAAAGATTTACAAGTTGAGTGTATTGTTAATGCAGAAGTTCAATCAACAGACAAGCATTTAAAAAATGTTGCAGAAATAACAAGTGCATATAATGCAGAAAATGCACAAGATAGAGATTCACAGCCAAATAATTTAACAGATAATCAAAAGGATTCATACAATCCTGGAACTTCAACACAAGGTAAAGGTTATGAAGATGATGATGATTATGAAGATTTAGTGCTACCTGGAAAATATTTTGATTTAGCATTAAGAAAATTTATTACTGAAGTAAATGGAGTAGAGTTAAGTAAAAACGGAAAATATGATAGAGAGCCAGTAGTGGATGTTTCACCACTTTTAAATGGAGAAAAAACAGCTAAATACAAACATACAAAAGTTCCAATTAGTGTATCAGTAGGTGATATAGTAACATATACATTAAGAATATATAATGAGGGACAAGTAGATGGATATGCAGATGAAATTGTTGATCATTTACCACCAGAATTGGAGTTTTTACCTGATGATGAGCTAAATCAAAGATATTTATGGTTATTAGATAGTGCAGATGCTACTCAAAGAACTATAAGAACAACGTATTTATCAAAAGATCATGATACAGATAACATAATAGTATCATTTAACAGAGATAGTGGTGAGTTATCATATAAAGACATACAAGTAAGATGTAGAGTTGTAAAGACAGCACAAACTCAAAAAACAATAACTAATATAGCTGATATTACAAAGAGCAGTAATGAAGAAAACTTAGTTGATAGAGATAATGAAAAGAATGTAATATTACCACAAGATGAAGATTTACCAAATTATAAAGGTAAAGATACAAATAAAGATGATTTGTCAGATTCAGACTACTATTATGAAGGACAAGAAGATGATGATGATTTTGAAAAACTAATTTTAGAAAAATTTGACTTGGCATTAAGAAAGTTTATAACAGGCGTCAATGATGAAGAAATAACAAATAGAATACCAAGAGTAGATACATCAAAATATGGAACAATAGAGGATGGAAAAGAAATAACATCAATGACTTATGAACATACAAAAGAACCAGTAAGAGTAAGTCAAAATGATATAGTAATATACACAATAAGAGTATATAATGAAGGAACAAAATCAGGATATGCAGCAGAAATAAAGGATGATATACCAGATGGATTAGAGTTTGTAGAAGACAATGAAATAAATAATGAATATGGCTGGGTATTATATGATGAAGAAGGAAATGTAACAACAGATGTAAAAAAAGCAGTAACAATAAGAACAGATTATCTATCAAAGGAAAAAGAACAAACAGAAGGAGAAAACTTACTAAAAGGCTATGATAGAGAGACAATGGACGTGCCAGACTATAGAGATGTAAAAGTAGCATTTAAAATAGAAATGCCAAATACAGAAGATAGAATAATTACGAACCATGCAGAGATAAGCAAAGATACAGATAAGAATGGAAATGATGTAGATGATGAAGATTCGACACCGGACGAATGGAAAGGTGAAGATGACGAAGATACAGAAAAAGTATATGTAAAATACTTTGATTTAAGCTTAAGGAAATGGGTAAGTCAAGTAATATTAATAGAAGATGGTGTACAAAAAGAGATGGATACAGGGCATTATGCAGAACAAGATCCAGAGCCAGTAGTAAAGGTAGAATTAAACAAAAAGAGAATAGAAAACACAATAATCAAGTTTAGATATCAAATAAGGATAAAGAATGAAGGAGAGATAGAAGGATACGCAACAGAGATATCAGACTATATACCAGAAGGATTAAAATTCAATCAAGCAGATAATCCAAAATGGAAAGAAGAAAATGGAAAGATAGTAACAGATCAATTAAAAGACACATTATTACAACCAGGAGAGACAGCAACAATAGAAGTAACATTAACATGGATAAATGATGAAAATAACTTAAGTCAGAAGGTCAATGTAGCAGAAATAAGTGAAGATGATAACCCATCAGATACACCAGATATAGACTCAACACCAAATAATAAGAAAGATGGGGAAGATGATATAGATGATGCACCAGTAGTATTAACAGTAGTAACTGGATCAGCACCAATATATATTTCTTTAATAGCAGGAACAATACTAATTGTAGGAATTGGAGCATTGATAATTAAAAGATTTGTTATATAAAAGATAATATAATAATTTAATAAAAAAAGTAAAAAATAGATATATAGAAAAAAATATATATCTATTTTTTTAGCACATATTTTAAATTAAAAAAATTATTTACATTAAAAAAACGGTATGCTATAATGCAATTAAATTGTATAAAATTTAGAAAGGAAAATATAGAATGAACCAAATTTTATCAATGAATAACGAACCTGATAAAAAGCAAGAAAATGATAAAAATATACAAAATAATCCAATAAATATGCAACCAAAAAGTCAAAGCTTTCCGATAGATCAACCAGGCTATAATTATGTTCAATCTAAGCCAAGTCGTAATTCAGGATATAATGATACAATTAAAAGAGCAAATGCTACAAGTAATAAAGCAGAGATATCTAAAGTTATCAAAATTTTTTGTATAATAATAATATTGTTTGGTTTATTTTTAATAGGAGAATCAACTTATGCAATGGTTGCAAAAAGAAAAAAAGTTGAAGATAATCCTAAAGTATATCCTCTTCAAATGGGAAAAGAAACTAAAATTACAGTAGAAACAGAACATCCAATTAAAGAATTTTCTTATAAATGGAATGAAGGTGAATCTGTAAATATAGAAGGAAATGGAACAGTATTATTTGAAACTACTATACAAATTCCAAACGGAAATAATATTTTATATATGACAGTAACAGACTTTAATGGAAATAAACATAATTTCCATCGTCAATATATATTTGATAGCACAGATGCTAACAAACCAAGTATTGACATAGCAATTTCAGGAACAAAGCTTAAAATAACTGCTACTGATGATGTTGAGATGGATTATATAACATATAGCTGGAATAATGAAGAAGCAACAAGAGTTGATTTAGAAGAAGATAATGATGATAAACAAAATATTGAAACAGATGTAGATGTTCCAGAAGGTCAAAATAAACTTACTATAATTGCAGTTGATGCACAAGGAAATAGAGAAACAAGAACAGAGAATGTAATAGGTGATACAAAACCAATTTTTGATTTATTAAAAGACGGACAAAATTTAATTATTAAAGCACAAGATGATCAAGGAATTAGTAGAATAGTAATAGATATTGATGGTGAAACTGTTGATAGTGGAGAAGAATCTTTAGACTTAAAAGAAGTTTCAGCAAGTTTACCAGTAGAATCTGGAACACACACAGTGGAAGTTACTGTAACAAATGTAAATGGTTTATCAGATACAAAAACAGCAACAGTAGAATTTTAATTTAAAAAATTAGGAAGGTATAATATGAAATCTATTTATGTATTAGATAAAGATGGCAAAATAAAACTAAGTTTAGATGAAAAGTTTAAAAAAGAGCAAGGAATAAAAATAAAAAAATTATCACAAAATCAGATTGAAAAAGGACTAAAAAACATTCCAGATATTTTGGTTATAGATGAAGATAGTATAGAAAAAAATATATTAGAATATGTAAAAAAAGTTAGAAATGATGAAGAAAATTCAATAACGCCAATAATTATGGTTTCTTCAAATCATAATAAAGAACACATAATAGAAATATTAAAAAATGATGTAGAAATGTATTTAGAAAAGCCTATTGATAATGATATATTATATTATAATGTAAAAAATATAATGAGACTACTTGATTGCAATAGAATGGTAAATCCATTAACTGGATTACCAGGAAATGTTCAAATACAAGCAGAGATGAAGAAGAGATTATCAAAAGGAAAAGAGTTTGCGATACTTTATGTTGACTTAGATAATTTTAAAGCTTATAATGATACTTATGGTTTTTCAAATGGAGATGAAGTAATAAAATTTACTGCTAAAGTAATACAAGATAATATTCTAAAAGAGGAATATGATCAGAATTTTGTTGGACATATTGGAGGAGATGACTTTATTGCTATAACAGAGGGAGTTGATTACGAAAAAATTGCACAAGGAATTATTACAGAATTTGATGCAGGTCTATCGAAATTTTTTAGCAAAAAAGATTATGAACAAGGATTCTTAGAAGTAGAAAATAGAAAGGGAATAATGGAGCAATATCCATTAACTTCAGTTTCAATAGGAATTGTAGATGTAACAAAAGAAAGATTTAAAAATATACTAGAGATTGGAGAGGCAGGAGCGTCTGTTAAACATTTAGCAAAAACAATTTATGGAAGTACTTATGTAATTGATAGAAGAAAATCAAGAGATAAAGTTTTTGAAAACATGGAAAATAAAAAGATTAATTAGTTATATTGGGTTTTAAATAGGACGATATTATTTTCTAGAAATTATTATATAAATATAAATTAAAGAAGAAAATGCAAATTTAGTAAATTAAAAAAGTAAATTTTGTTTGTAAGAAAAATGCAAATTTACAAAAAAATTTTAATAAAAGTATTGCATTTTCTTTTTTGTTGTATTAAAATTTAGTTGAAAGTGGAACAAAGTGGTGTAATGTGGTAAGGAGGTGAAAGAAAGTTGTTAATAGGCGAATATGAGCATTCTCTAGATGCAAAAGGTAGATTGATAATGCCAGCTAAGATTAGAGAAGACATAGGAGACAAATTTATAATAACAAAAGGATTAGATGGATGCTTATTTGGATTTTCACAAAAAGAATGGGACAACTTTCAAGAAAAACTTAAAACATTACCACTAACTAATAAAAATGCGAGAGACTTTGTAAGATTTTTCTTATCAGGTGCAATGGAATGCGAAATAGATAAACAGGGAAGATTTTTAATTTCATCAAATTTGAGAGAATATTCAGATTTAAATAAAGAAGTTGTAATTACAGGTGTTGGGACTCGTATTGAAATCTGGGATAGAGATAAATGGAAGAAATATAACAGCGAAGAGAATATTTCAGCAGATCAAATTGCTGAAAACATGGCAAACTTAGGAATGCTTAGTATATAACTTGAAAAAGTTTATATAAATTTTACTAAAGAAAATCTCAACAAAAGAAAAAGATAAACAAAAGATAAAATTAAAAGATTTAAACAAAAGAAAAAAATGAACAAAAGATAAAATTAAAAAAATTTAAACAAAAGAAAAAAGTGAACAAAAGATAAAATTTAAAAAGATTTAACCAAAGAAAAGATGAAAAAAGATTTAACTAAAGAAAGATATGAACAAATGATAAAGTAAAAAATTTTAAACAAAAGATAAAATGAAAAGAAAAATTTCACAAAAGAAAAAAGTTCAAAAGATAAAATAAAAAAATATTACGAAAGAAAAATTTGAACAGAAGATAAAAATACGATAATACTAAGGAATAATTTTATTTTACAAATGATTAATTGTAAATTAACAAATGATTATGTCTTAATAATTAAACATAAATTAAATACATTATAGATTTTTACAAATGATACAAAATTTAATGAACAAAGGAGAAAATGGCATATATTATTAAGATATATGCCATTAAATAATATATATAAAAGAGGTGTAAATTTGGAATTTAAACATATTCCTGTATTGTTAGATGAATGTATAAATGGACTAAATATAAAAAAAGATGGAATATATGTAGATGGGACAATTGGAGGAGCAGGACATAGTAAAAAAATAATAGAAAAATTGTCAGATAAGGGATTACTTATAGGAATAGATAGAGATAAAGACGCAATAGAAACTGCAAAAAAAAATTTAGTGCCATATACAAATTATAAATTAGTACATGGAAATCATGATGATATTAATAAAATATTATCTGATTTAAATATAGATAAAGTTGATGGTATACTTTTAGACTTGGGAGTTTCGTCATATCAGCTTGATGAAAGAGAAAGAGGATTTAGCTACAATAGTGATAATATTTTAGATATGAGAATGGATCAGAGCCAGAAGTTATCTGCATTAGAAGTTGTAAATGAATATAGTGAAGAAGATTTAGCAAAAATAATATTTGAATATGGAGAAGAAAGATTTTCTAAGACTATTGCAAAAAATATTTGCATTGAAAGAAAAAAAGAAAAAATTACAACAACAAAAAGATTAGCAGAAATAGTTCAAAAATCGAAACCATTTTCAAATGATGGACATCCTGCAAAACGAACATTTCAAGCAATTAGAATAGAAGTTAATAATGAAATAAAGCCATTATATAATACAGTTTTAAACTCTATTGATTGTTTAAAAAATGGAGGAAGGATTTGTATTATAACTTTTCATTCTTTAGAAGATAGAGCTGTTAAGGATGCATTTATAGATGCACAAGGAAAATGTACTTGCCCAAAAGATTTACCATATTGTGTATGTGGATATAAGTCTTTAGGAAAAATAATAACAAAAAAGCCAATAGAAGCAAGCGATGATGAAATAAAAATAAATTCAAGATCTAAGAGTGCCAAACTTAGAATATTTGAAAAACAAGAAAAGTAAAACTGAAAAGTTAGGAGGTGATAACTTATGATAAATTACTATGAATATGAAACTAGTCCTAGAAAAGAAGAAACAGAGTATGTAAATAGAAAAAGAAAAAATACTCATAATACAATTCATAATAGAGAAGAATTAAAAAGAAAAATAAAAAAGGCTCAGTTAATTCAGACTAGAAAAAATATTAAACATATTCTAGAGATTGGTATAGGATTTATAGTATTTTTAGCAATAAGTTATAGGTATGCCATAATAAATTCGCGTTTTTCAGAAAAAGAAAATTTGAAAGCAAGTTTAGCAAATCTTCAAAAACAAAATGCTCAATTACAGGTAAGCATTGAGCAAGGAATGAATATAAATAATATAGAACAGGCTGCAAAAGAAAAATTAGGAATGCAAAAATTAGATAATAATCAAAAAGTATATATAAATCTTCAAAAAAAGGATTATGTTGAATCTGCTACAAATGTAGATGAAAACAAAACAGAAACATGGTGGCAAAAGTTTTTAAAAACACTTAAAGGAGAATAAAAATAGTGGAGTGATAAAATGAAAGTAGACACAAAAATCTACTTTCATTTTATCTCCAACTATTGACTGGAATTTTTGGTGCTATTTTGAGTTGTATCATTTTTAGGAATGTTTAGATATTCTAATACTTCTTTAAAAATTTGCCCTCCAACTGGTGCTGCAACACCTCCGCCTTGGTGACCACCTTCGCCAGTTGGATTATATAAAGTTACTAAAACAACAACTTGAGGATTTTCTACAGGAGCAACTCCGATAAAAGAAGTTACATACTTTCCAGTATTTACGCCATCTTCTGATGTACCAGTTTTTCCACCTATATTATATCCTTCAACACCTGCATTTTTTCCAGTGCCTTCTTCAACTACTGTTTGCATCATACTTAATACATTTTTTGATGTTTCTTCTGAAATAACTTGTTCGCCAGTTTCAGGATTAATTATTGTTTCTTTTGGATTTCCATTCTCATCAAATTCACTGCTACTTATAATTTTTTTTACTAAGTGTGGTTTTATATATACTCCTTTATTTGCAATAGTAGAAAGCATTGTTACCATTTGAATTGGAGTTATTTCAAATCTTTGACCAAATGCAATAGTTCCAAGTTCAACAGGACCAACTTTATCTTCTGCAAGAAAAATTGAACCGGCTTCTCCAGGTAAATCAATACCAGTTGTTTTGAAAAATCCAAATTTTCTAAGATAAGAATAATATTTAGTTACTCCAATTTTTCCACCTAGTCCAATAAAGACTGGATTACACGAATTCATTAATGCTTGCCTTAAACTTTCACTACCATGAGGCCTATAATATCTCCAACATTTCATTTTTACTCCAGCAACATCAATATATCCAATACATGTAAATTCACCTTCTTTGTCAGGGGTTGTTATACCTTCTTCTAATGCACTTGATGCTGTGACTAATTTAAATGTAGATCCTGGTTCATAAGTGTCAGAAATTGCTTTATTTCTCCAAAGTGCTTGCATTTGTTTTGATTGTTCTTCCTTTGGTAAGCTTTCATCTTTGGCAAATGGATCATTTAAGTTAAAGTCAGGATAGCCGGCTAAAGCTAATATATCTCCAGTTTGAGGATTCATTATAATTATATTTCCACCATCTGTACACTTATTGTCAATACAAGCTTCTTTTAAATATTTTTCTGCAATTCCTTGAATAGTTGCGTCAATAGTTAATACAAGGCTATCGCCATTTATTGGGTCAGTATATTCTTCAGATGTATCATCTATCTGAGTTCCAGAGGCATCAGTTATTCTACTAATTGAACCTTTAGTGCCTTTTAAAATGTCTTCGTATTTTGCTTCAATTCCATATAAACCTTGATTATCACTACCACAAAATCCGATTACTTGAGAAGCTAGATTATTATATGGGTAATATCTTTTGGTATCTTCATCAATATTCACACCTTGAAGTATATTGTTTTCTTCAAGCCAAGTTCTAAGCTCATTTGTTTTATCTTTATCTACTTTACGTACAATAGTTTCAATAGAAGAATGTTTTTTAACTTTTTTTAATACTGTTTCATAATCTAATTCAAATAATTCTGATAATTTTTGAGCCACTTTTTCTTTTTCATCTATAGTAGTAGGATTTACTGTTACTGTTTCGACTGTGCTACTTATGGCTAGAATTTTTTGCCCAGTAGCATCATAAATCGTTCCTCTTTGAGGATTGACGCTTCTATCAGATGTTTGTTGCTGATATGCTTTTAATTTCAGCTCACCGCCTTGAATAAATTGAATATATGCAATTCTGAATAATAAAATGCATAGCCCTAAAAGAGTTAAGAGCATTGCATTTCTCATTCTTCGTTTTATACTTTTTTTTCCTATCATATTTTAATTTATAAACGAATTTTAAAAATTCGAAAATATACTCCTTATGAATTATTATTTTTATATAAATATTATTAATATAATAGGAATTTTATAACTTATTTTTTTATTAATTATTGATTAATTTTTCTTGCAACAACTACGAATTTACCATCATCAACATGATATGCACAAGTAGAAAGTGTAATTAAACTATCACCATATTTGGCTGTTTTTCCAGTATCATATAATGACGCTTTTTTTGCATTTGTAACAAAATCATTATATTCATCTTCATTTTCTGCATTTATAAAAAAGTAATATCTAAATACGTTTTGTTCGTTTTTATAATATGTTCTTGAAGGAAAAACAGAGATTATTTCATATATAGAATCTTCTGTATTTGTTGTAAATCTTATATTTGGATGTTCAAAAAAATAATTTTGATCTTTATAATTTAATAAATTTTCAAACATTGTACCATTTTTCATGTTATGACCATATATTAGCAAATTGTTACTAGGTCTACTCCATGAATAAGACTTGTCTAAAAAAATAGCTCCTGCAAGAGAGTATTCTTTTTTGTAATCATGATTCATATAAAAATCGTTATCAGTTCCTTGAAGTACAGGATAATTAATATTTGTATTTTCAATTTCTATCCATGCAACTATTTCGTTATTTTCCTTTTGTAGTTCTTCAAGTTGTAGCATTCGTTCTGTTTTTTTAGTCTCATTTGCATTAGTAATATTTTCATCAATTATAAAGTTATCAAGTTGGATTTCATTTAATATATTAGTTTGGGCTTTAGCATTATTTAAATCATAATAATATTTTATTATATATAATATTGAAATAATAATTACAATTATTAATATTGTTATAATAACATTTTTAAGTGTTTTTTTCATAATAAAATTCCCTTCAAAAATAAGATGTAACTTATATTATAACCAATTTTTATAAAACAATTTAAGTATGTAAAAATTTAACTTTGCCAACTTAAAGTATCAAATTGGCAAAGTTAAGTTGCTATTAATATTTTTTTAATGCTGTTATTCCTAATGAAGATAAAGCAATTATAGATAATGCTAAACCAACACAATTTTGTACACCTGTTTTTGGAGTATCATCTTTTTGAGCTTTTGCACTTAATTTTGCATAAATTATTGTATCTTCAGTTAGAGGAGTTTCAAAATTGAAACTTTGTGTAAAGTCAGCATCAGAATAGAAACCATCTAAAGTATAATCACCATAACCTAATTCATCTAAGTTTACTAGTGAATTTAGTTCATCCATAGATATAGTGCTATTTGACATTATTTGTGTTTCTACTGTTTTATACATTACACGAATAGTTAAAGTAATGTTTGGTACAAATTCATCACCTTCAAATGTTAAACCTTCTTTGAAATTTTCATTACTTACGAATTTTACATTATTTTCAGGGTCTGTAATTACTACAGTATTTCCGTTTACAAGTATTTTATCTGTTGTAGTATCAGTATTTTCAACGTCAAATGTTGTTAAATTATCATTTACTGCTAAATATACAACATTTTTTGTTTCATCTGAATTAAGAGTACCATTCATTATTAATTTAGGTTCTTTTCCTTCTCCAAGACTTGCACTTTTAGCTATTTCTATACCAACATTTTCATTTTCTCCATTTCTTCCTAAAGTTAAACTATCAACTTCAACTATACCTGCATTTGTTATAATTGCACCATATCCACAACCTGATACAGTTACACCATTTAATACAAGAGTTCCTCCGTTATATGCTTGTGCACCATATTTTGGAGCATTCTCTAATTTTACATTATTTAAAATTAATTTTGCATTTTCTGTACCAGCTGTAAGTAGTGTAGCATTTCCAACTTTTGGCCATGATTCATCTGCTAATTTTTTAGTTGTAGATATTGTATGTCCACCACCATTAATAGTTACTGTTTTATTTGTAAATTCAATAGGAGCAGTTAAATCAATATCACCTTCTAAAGTTATTTCTACATCTTCTTCACCTTGAGTCATTGCATTTCTTAATGTAGTATCATCATTAGCAGTTTTACTTTCGGCATTACAAAAACTTGGAACAAATAGCAAAATTGCAGAAAATATTATTAAAAATAAAATTGTTTTAGTTTTCATTTTAATTAATCCTTTCTTTAAAATTTATAAACATACTATTTGTCAAAAAAACGGCTTTTTAACTTTTTTTGTTCATAGCATTTTTATAATTTTAGTATATCCTTAAAAATTTAAAATTATACAAATAAAAAAATAAATCGACTTTTTTTGAGTTTAGTCGCAAAAAATATTTTTCAAAAAATATTTATTTTTTTTGGAAAAAATGTTATAATGTTATTTATGTAAATAAGAATGTTATAAAAACAGCTTTTTTGGGGGATGTTAAAAGAAAATAAATAAAAAGGAAATTTTAATTATGAAAAAAATAATGTTTTTTAGACCAATGTTTTACATTGGTGGAACAGAAATAGCAATATTAAGTCTTGTAAGAAATTTAAAAGACTATGAAATATATATAGGATATACAGATAAAACATCTAATAAAGAACTATTGGAGAAATATGCTAAATATGCTAAAGTTGTTTTTATTGATGAAAATTATAAACAAAATATTGATACATTAGTTTTATGTTCTCCTTATAAAACAGCATTAGAAATTAACGATAGAGTTAAAAGAGATAAAACTATATTGTGGTTTCATCATTTTGGAAATAGAGAAGATTCAATTTTTTGTGATGATTTATTTTTTGACGTAGTAGATGAAGTTGTTGCAGTAAGCGAGACTTGCAAGAAAATAATGCTTAAACAAGATTATGCTAGTAAAATAAAAAATAAAATAAAAGTTATATATAATATAATAGACGTTAAGGATATTATAGAAAAGTCAAATGAACCCGTTGATTTAGAGCTATCAGATGAATTAAATATAGTTTCTGTAGGAAGGGTTTGTTATGAAAAAGGTTTTGAAAGACAATTAATGTTAGCAAAATTATTAAAAAAACATAACATAAATTTTAAATGGTACATTATAGGTGGGAACTATTATGAACATATTGAAAAAGAAATAAGAGATAAATATGAAGAATTAAAAGAAAACTTTGTGTTTACAGGTTTTTTAGATAATCCATATAATATTATAAAAAAATGTGACTATTTAGCACTTTTAAGTGATAATGAAACTTGGGGATTAGTGTTAACAGAGGCTAAAGCTCTAGGAGTTCCTTGCATTGTAACAGATTTTGAAGTAGCTTATGAGCAGATTTTAGATAATAAAACAGGAATAATTTTGAGTAGAGATAATATACAAAGTTATGAAGATAAAATTGATTTAATTGTTAATAATAAACAAATTTACAAAGATAACTTGAAAGATTTTACGTGGTCAAATGATAAAACATTAAAAAGATGGGCAAAAATACTATAGAAGGAGAATAAAGATATGTGCAAATTTTCAATTATAATTCCTAATTATAATAAAGGAAATTATATAAAAGAATGTTTAGAAAGTGTATTTAATCAAGATATACAAAAAGAAAAGCTTGAGGTTATAGTAATTGATGATGGCAGTACAGATAATAGTGTAGAAGTTATAAAAGAATTTCCTGTTAAATTTTTTCAAACAAATAGAAAAGGTGCGGGAGGAGCAAGAAACGTAGGCCTTGATAATGCTAATGGAGAATATATTATATTTATAGATAGCGATGATTTTCTTTCAAATAATCAAATATTATCTAAGTTAGATAATATAGCTAAGGGACAAGATGTTATATTTTTATCATATATTAAAAATGAATTTGGAAAAATATCTATAGAGAAAGAAGAAAAAAGTTCTATAGCGGAAAAAATTGAAAATACAAAATTTTTATCAGGACCTACAAAGTGCTATAGAAGAGATATCATAGGAAATACTAGATATACAGAATATACAGCTTATGAAGATGTTAATTTTATTTTAGAATGTTTGTGTAAATGCGAAACTTTTGACTATTTAGATGAACCATTTTTTACATATAGAAAGGTAAAAAATAGTAATACAACTCAAGAGGTGTCAGGCAAAATAATGACAGATGTATTATTAGAGATCTTAAAGTTATATTATTTATGTTTTGAATATCCTCAATATAAAAATAATATATTAAATAGAATTAAATCAGATAGAGTTCCACTAAGACTTGATTTATTAAATGATTTAATTGAAAAAGGTGAAAACAATTTTAGAAAATATTTTTAATAAAATTAACAAAATTTGTTAAAAACTATTGCATTTTAAAAAATAAAGTTATAATATGGAATATATTACCAATAAAAGGAGAAAGAAATGTTAAACGAACTAATATATAATCCATTAAATATAACTTTATTTTTATTGCTTAATTTTCTAAATATTTTAGTAGGAAATAAGATAATAATAAAATTATTAAAAGATGATGTAAAAAAAATTAATGAAACAAAACTACTTATAATTCAAGGAATATTAACTTTATTCACAAAAATTTTATTTCCAGTTAATTGCTATAAAATTATTAATTTAGTTGTTGATTTGATTTTGTATAATAAGATTTTAAAATTTAAATCTGAAAAGCTTTATTTATCAATAATATTTAATTTAATAATAACAACTGTTTCTGAAAGTATTATTATTGTAAACTTAAATTTTATTTTAGCTGGATTAACTGAATTGGCAATAAAAACAATTATATATATAATCATAAGTTTTAAAAAGCTAAAGTTAGATTTCAAAGAAAACTTAAATGAAAAAGAAAAAATAAAAATTGATGTAATTAGCTTAATTTCGATTATTGTTATAACTTGTGCTAGAATTAAAATAATAGATGATATTAATAAAATGAGCATATATGTTTATTTACTTATAAACTTTTTTATTGTTGCGTACTTAACTGTTTTAGTAAAGTGCATTTTATTAAGCTTGAGTAAAGAAAGTGCAATAGAAGAAATTGAAAATCTTGAGGGAAGCAATAAAAGACTTCAAGAGAATTATGATGATGTAAGAGCATTCAAACATGATTTTAATAACATAATGCAGGGAATAGGTGGATACATTGTGGCAAAAGATATTGAAGGCCTTGAAAAAATGTATAAATCTATATCAAAAGAATGTCAGCAAATTAATAATAAACAAAGCATCAACAGTGAAATTATTAATAATCCAGCAATATTAAATTTAATAAATAATAAAATTAAATTAGCTGAAAAAAGTGGAATAGAGCTTAGAGTACAAGTATATATTGACTTGAATTCACTAAATGTTTCTAGTTATGATTTATGTAGAATGCTTGGTATATTACTTGATAATGCAATAGAAGCAAGTTGTGGGTGTGATGAAAAAATAATTACTATAAAATTTTTAAAAGATAAATTTAATAATCGTAATTTAATAATAATTGAAAACCCATATAAAAATTATTTAATAGATGTAAAAAAAATCTATCAAAAAGGCTTTTCAAGTAAGAAAGATAAAGTTTCACATGGATTAGGTTTGTGGAAAATAAAACAAATTCTTAAGAAAAATAAAAACTTACAAATATATACTAGCAGGGGAAAATTATTTAAACAGCAATTAGAAATTTACTAAGCTTTGTTCAATCACTAGTCAATAATTTTTTACAAATTATATAATGAAAAATTCAATAAAGTAAAAATGATTTGAATATAATCTTGTTTTTTTCATAATATTAGGTATATAATAAAAAAGTAAAATAATGTTTTAATTAAAACGATATTTTAAAATTGTTAGTTCTTGAATAAAAAAAAAAAGAACGAAGCCATAAAGGAGAAGACTTATGGAATTAAAAAATATATTAATGGGGTTGCAAGGTTTAAAAGCAAAGGGAAATTTAGAACTTGATATACCTAATATTGCTAGTGATTCACGAGAGATAAAGGAAGGAGATTTATTTATAGCTGTAAAAGGCTTTGAAGTAGATGGACATGACTACATTGAAAATGCAATAAAAGCAGGGGCTAAAGCGATTTTACTAAATGAGGATAGGGCAAAAGATTTTATAAAAATTATACCAGAAAATGTTACGATAGTATCTGCACCGGATACAAGAATTGCAATGGCTAAAAGTGCTTGTAACTTTTATGATAATCCATCAAGAAAAGTACAATTAATAGGAGTAACAGGTACAAAAGGAAAAACAACAACGACATTTATGATCAAAGAAATTTTACAGAGACAAGGTATAAAAACAGGGCTTATAGGAACAATTGCAACGTATATTGGAGATAAAAAATTAGAAGATAGTGATAGAACAACTCCAGATAGCATAAAATTACAAAGTTTATTTGCAAAAATGGTAGAAGAAAATTGTAAAGCTGTTGTTATGGAAGTTTCATCACAAAGTCTTAAATTACATAGAGTAGATGGATGTGACTTTAATATAGGTGTATTTACAAACTTTTCAGAAGATCATATTAGTGAAAAAGAACATCCAGATATGGAAGATTACTTTAATTCAAAAGCAAAATTATTTAAAATGTGTCCAGTTGGATTTATAAATATAGATGATTATAATGTATTAAGATTGCCAAAATTAGTTCCAGAATGTGATTTAAAAACTTATGGAATTGATAATGAGTGTGATGTACTTGCAAAAGATATTACAATCACAAATTCTTATGTTGATTTTAGAGTAAAGTTAAACGGAAAAAATGAAAGAATAAAAACATTTATACCAGGAAGATTTAGTGTGTATAATAGTTTAGCAGCAATATGTGTTGCAGAAAGATTAGGCTGTGATACAGAAAATATAAAGTCAGCTTTAGAAGAAGTTAGAGTTCCAGGGAGAAGTGAACTTGTAGATAATAAATTAGATTTAACGATAATGTTAGATTATGCACATTCACCAGAGAGTTTACAAAGTATTCTTCAAGCGGTTAAAGCATATACACGAGGAAGAGTTATATCTGTATTTGGTTGCGGAGGAGATAGAGATCCGCGGAAAAAGACCAATTATGGGTGAAATATCTGGAAGAATTGCTAATTATTCAATAATTACATCAGATAATCCACGTACTGAAAATCCTGATTCTATTGTTAAACAAATTGAAGAAGGAATAAAAAAGACAAATGGAAAATATGAATGTATAGTAAATAGGACAGAAGCAATAAAAAAAGCAATAATGATGGCAAATAAAGAGGATATTATTGTTTTAGCTGGAAAAGGACATGAAACCTATCAAGAAATTAATCACGTGAAAAATCCTTATGATGAAAGAATAATAGTAAGAGATTTAATAGATGAGATTATTGAAGAAAGAAGTAAGACAAATAAATAAAGATAATATAAGAAAATAAAGATAAATAAAAAGAAATAAAGATAAAAAAAATAAAGATGAATAAATAGAAATAATAAAAAAGTATATATAAAATAAAAATTAAGATTAATCTAACCGGAATTTAAGGGGGAAAACTAATGAGCTTTCAAATAAAGATATTGCTATTATCCTTTGCAGTTAGTGTAATCATATCAATAATAGTAATACCTACATTAAGAAAATTAAGAGTTGGACAGTCGGAAAGAGAAGATGGGCCTAAGAGCCATCTTAGAAAAAAAGGAACAACAACAATGGGTGGACTTATTTTAATAATATCTACATTACTGTTAAGTGCATTTTTATATATTGATTATTCTGCAGATGAACCAGAAATAGCCACAAGATTATTACCGATGATATTTGTTACAATAGGATTTGGAATTATAGGATTTATTGATGATTTTAAAAAAGTAATATTAAAAAACACAGATGGAATTAAACCAAAAACAAAGATGATTGGACTTTTCCTAATATCATTAATTTATGTTTTAATGTTAGTATTTCAATTTAAAAATGGAACAGACATCTATATACCTTTTATAAAACAATATATAACTTTGCCAGTTTGGATTTATATTCCTTTTGCAATTGTAGTAATTCTAGGAACAACAAATGCAGTAAATTTAACAGATGGAATAGATGGATTATCAACAAGTATAACAACAATAATTTTGACTTGTCTTACAGTAATTTCAATAATTTGGGGAGTAAAGGAAACAACAATTTTTGGATGTATAGTAATAGGGGCAGGATTAGGATTTTTGTTATTTAATTTGCATCCAGCACATATATTTATGGGAGATACAGGATCATTACTTTTAGGCGGTGCAATTGCAGGAATTTCACTATTTCTTAAATTACCATTATTATTACTTATTATTGCGATAGTTCCAATTATAGAAACATTATCTGTAATATTACAAGTTGCATATTATAAAAAAACAAAGAAAAGATTATTTAAAATGGCTCCAATTCATCATCATTTTGAAATGATGGGATGGAAAGAAAATAAAATAGTTTCAACATTTAGCATAATAACACTTATTGCCTCAGTTATAGGAATATTAGTAATATAGAATATAAATAAAATAGAAATAGAAAAAGAAATATAAAAAATAAAGATAAGATAAAAAATAGAAAAAGAAATATAAAAAATAAAGATAAAACAAAAAATAGAAATATAAAGAATAAAGATAAAAATATAAATATAAATAAAGAAATGTGAGCTAATAAATTTTTATATTAAAGTAAAGTATTTTTGAGAAAGGAGTAATGATGCAGAAGAAAAGTATGAACACAAAGCAAACTTCTAGAAGAGCAAGCAATATTAATAATGTGAGAAATACTAAAAGTCAAAAAGCTAAAAGAAATGTGCAAAATATTAGAGCAACATCAACTGTTAGTAAAATAGCACAATTTAAGCTTCCAAATAGAATTGATATGCCATTACTTATAGTAGTTCTTATATTAGTTGCATTTGGAATTGTTATGGTTCTTTCTGCTAGTGCTCCATCATCATTAGCTGAAACAGGAAAAGTTTATAGCTATGTAAAAATGCAAGGTATAGCAGCAATACTTGGTTTAGTAGTGATGATATTTTTATCAAAGGTTGATTATAAAATATATAAAAAGTTTTATAAATTAATATATTGGTTTTCAGTTTTAATTTTACTTTCAGTTTTAACTCCATTAGGAAGAGAAACAGCAGGTGCTAGAAGATGGATTTATATAGGCGTTCAAATGCAACCATCAGAAATTACGAAAATCGGACTGATTATTTATTTAGCAGGATATTTTACAGACAGCAAAAATAAAACTGACAGTCTTTGGGGTGGTTGTTTAAAGCCAATAATAGCAGTAGCAATACCAATATTTATATTATATAAAGTTCAAAACCACTTAAGTGCGGGAATTATTATAGGATTATTTTCATTAATAATGATAATTATAAGTGGTTGTCAATTAAAGTATCTAGCAGAAATGGCAGGATTTGCTTGCATGGGATTGGTAGGAGCATTAGCTATATTTAAAGACAAAATATCTGGAGGATTTAGATCAGACAGAATTGTAGCATGGCTTCATCCATGGGAAGATATAAGCGGAACATCATATCAAACAGTGCAAGGATTGTATGCAATAGGTTCTGGAGGACTATTTGGAGTAGGGCTTGGAAAGAGTAAACAAAAATATTTATACATACCAGAAGCACACAACGACTTTATTTTTGCAATACTTGCTGAAGAATTAGGATTTGTAGGTTGTTTTTTAGTAATAGCACTTTTTGCAATATTAGTTATAAGAGGAATATTAATTGCAATTAGAGCAGAAGATATGTTTGGAAGTTTGCTTGTAACAGGAATAATAGCACAGATTGCAATACAAGTATTATTTAATATAGCTGTTGTAACTAATACAATTCCAAATACGGGAATATCACTTCCATTTTTGAGTTATGGTGGAAGTTCTTTGATAATATTATTAGCTAGTATAGGAGTCGTACTAAATATTTCGCGAACAGCTAAAAAAATTTAATAAAAAAAGTAATATTTACAACATAAAAAATAAAAAGAAATTCTAAAAATATTTTTAAAGGAGAAGATGTTTTGAGAGTAGTAATTGCAGCTGCTGGTACAGGTGGACATATAAATCCAGGAATAGCAATAGCAAATAAAATTAAAGAAGAAGAACCAGATTCTGAAATTATTTTTATAGGTACTGGAAAAAAATTAGAGAAGGATTTAATTTCAAGAGCAGGATATGAATTAAAAGCAATAAATGCTTATGGATTTAGTAGAAAATTAAGTTTGGAAAGCATAAAGAAAACAATAAAAACCTTAAAAGGATTTAAAGAAGCAGAAAAAATATTGAAAGAATTTAAACCAGATATTGTAATTGGTACAGGTGGTTATATTTGTGGAGCAGTTATATCATCTGCACATAAATTAAAGATTCCCACGATGTTACATGAAAGTAATGCTTATCCAGGTTTGGCTGTAAAAATGTTAGCAAAAAAAACAGATACAATTTTATTAGGAATAGAAGAAGCAAAAAATAATTTAAAAAATGCTAAAAGATTAGTATATACAGGAACTCCTACAAAAGTAAAGCAAATTAGTTTATCAGAAAATGAAAAAAATAAAATAAGAAGTGAATTAAAATTAAATCAAGAATTGCCTTTAGTTTTTGCTTTTGGTGGTAGTCAAGGAGCTAAAGCTATAAATAATGCAGTTGTAGAAATTGCAAAAAAGAAATTAAATACTAATTATCAATTACTTTTAGCAACGGGACAGGAACAATATGAAGGAGTTAAGCAAGAACTTAAAGAAGCAGGATTTGATATAGATAATTTGCAAAATATAAAAATTTGTCCATATATATATAATATAACAGAAATTTTGAGCATGTCTAATCTTATAGTTGCAAGAAGTGGAGCAATGACATTAACAGAACTTGCAATAATGGGAAAACCAGCTATATTTGTCCCATTACCAAGTAGTTCATCAAATAGACAAGAAGATAATGCAAGAGTATTTGAAAAAAGAGGAGCTGCTAAAGTAATATTAAATAATGATTTAAATGGAGATAATTTAAATAAAGAAATTAGTAGTATAGTAAATAATAATACATTACTTGATAAAATGGGTAAATCGGCAAATAAGATGGCTGTGTATAATGCAGAAGATAGGATTTATGAAGAAATAAAAAATGTGATATATGAATATAAGTAAAACTTGCAAAAAAAATTATTATAAGTTAAAATAGTAAAGATTTTAATAAAATAAGTATAAATAAAAAATCAAAGCAAAAAATATTATCATATTAAAGGTTTATAGGTAAAACCTTAAAAACCTAAATAATAAGACAAGGTAAATAATAATGGCAAACAAATTAATTATTGTAGAATCACCAGCAAAAGCTAATACTATAAAAAAATTTTTAGGAAATGATTATAAAGTAGTTGCTTCAATGGGGCATGTTAGAGACTTGCCTAAATCAAAATTAGGAGTTGACATTGAGCATGATTTTGAACCTGAATATATTAACATTAGAGGAAAAGCAAGTCTAATAAATTCATTGAAAAAAGATGCGAAAGATGCAAAAATAGTATATCTTGCAACAGACCCTGATCGTGAAGGGGAAGCAATAGCTTTTCATTTAGCATATATTTTAGGAATACCAAAAGATTCAGTTTGTAGAGTTACATTTAATGAAATAACAAAGGAAACTGTAAAAAAATCAATAAAAGAACCTAGAACTATAGATATAAACTTAACTGATGCACAGCAAGCAAGAAGAGTACTTGATAGAATTGTAGGTTATCAAATTAGTCCAATTCTTTGGAAAAAAGTAAAAAGAGGGTTATCTGCAGGTCGTGTCCAATCAGTTGCAGTTAAATTAATTGTTGATAGAGAAAATGAAATTGAAAAATTTGTACCAGAAGAATATTGGAATATATATGTTAAACTATTAAAGAAAAACGAAAAATTTATAGCAAAATTATATGGAAAAGATGGAAAGAAAATAGAACTTCATAATGAAAAAGAAGTAAAAGAAATCTTAAATAAAATTGAAAATGGAAAATATATTGTTACTGATGTAAAAAAAGGAGAAAAGAAAAGAACGCCAGCTCCACCATTTACAACAAGTACAATGCAACAAGAAGCATCAAGAAAGCTAGGATTTCCAATTAGAAAAACAATGAATGTAGCACAAGGGCTTTATGAAGGAGTTAATGTTCCAGAAAAAGGTACAGTTGGATTAATTACTTATATGAGAACAGATTCAACTAGAATTTCAGAAGAAGCAAGAAGTGCAGCTAAGTCACATATTACAGCAGTGTATGGCAAAGAATATTATGAAAATAGATATTATAAAACAAAGTCAGGAGCTCAAGATGCACATGAAGGCATAAGACCAACCTATATTGAACTTACACCAGAAAAGGTTAAAGATGTTTTAAATCCAGATCAATATAAACTTTATAGATTAATTTATAATAGATTTATTGCAAGTCAAATGTCAGCTGCAATATTTGATACTATTACAGCAAATATTGACGTAAATAAAGAAAAAGAAGTATTTAATTTTAGAGCAAATGGACAAACACTTAAGTTTAAAGGTTTTATGACATTATATGTTGAAGATAGAGATGAAAATTCAAACGAAGATGATGAATCAAGTGTACCAAATTTAGAAGTTGGAGAAGAAGTAAAAGAAGAAAGTATAGAACCAAAACAGAGTTTTACAGAACCACCACCAAGATATACAGAAGCAAGTCTTGTAAAGACTCTTGAAGAAAAAGGAATAGGAAGACCAAGTACGTATGCAACTATTATTTCAACTATTATAGATAGAAGATATATAGAAAAGGAACAAAAACAGCTTGTTCCAACTGAGTTAGGTAAGGTAGTAAATAAACTATTAATAGAAAATTTTAAGGATATTATAAACGTTGAATTTACAGCAGATATAGAAAATAGTTTTGATAAAATTGCTGAAGGTAATGAAAGTTGGAAAGCAGTAATAAGAGAGTTTTATGCACCATTTAAAGAAGAACTTGATAAGGCAAACGAACAACTTGAACATGTTAAATTAGAAGATGAAGTAACAGATATAAAATGTGAAAAATGCGGAAGAATGATGGTCGTAAAATATGGTAGATACGGAAAATTTTTAGCTTGTCCAGGATACCCTGATTGTAGAAATATTATTCCATTTGCCGAAAAAATAGATGTACCATGCCCTGTATGTGGTGCAGAAGTTTTTGTAAGAAAAACAAAACGTGGAAAAAATTATTATATTTGCAAAAATAATAATAAAGATAATCCAAATCCTTGCAATTATATATCTTGGGATAAACCAAAGCTTGGAGAAAAATGGACTCCAGAAATTGAGAAAGAAAATCAAAAAGAGAAAAATGCAAAAAGATATGCAAGAAAAAAAGCAAGAAAGAAGAAAACGACAACAACTAAAAAGACGATATCAACAAAGAAAGAGACAAAAAGTATCGTATCTAAGAAAAAATCAGACAATAAAACTAGTACATCAACAAAATCACCTAAAAGTAAATCAGTTAAAAAGAAAGCATAGAAAAAATGAAAAGGGAATAAGAATTTAAAAGAGTGTAATCTTTTAATTCTATATATAATTACTAAACGTAATAAGAAAGGAATTGATATTATTATGAAAAGAGAAAAAGGTTCTGTAACTTTAATAGTATTAGTAACAGTATTATTTATATTAATACTGCTTTCAACGAGTTTAATATTTATATCTTCAAAAAGAAGATCTCAATTACAAGAATCTATGATTTTACAAGATATTTATCAAGGGGAAGGTATGGCTAAGGCTTATGCGGAAAGGTTAAAAAAAGAAAGTAATTAAAAAATGAAAAATTGCTTTGAATATTCAAAGCAATTTTTTATGAAATTATACCAAGTAAAAATTAGTAATTATTGACATTTGATACTATTTATAGTATAATAAATAAAGTTGTTATCCAAATGGATAAAGAAGAGATTTTTAAAATATATTTAAGAAATAAGAGAGAATAAAAATAGTACATAGCAAAAGAGAGCTATAAATATTAAAATATTAGATAGTTTATTATAAAAACTATCTTAATTTAGATGTATTGTATTAAAAATCAATTTAAATTATAGAAAGGAGAAAGTGATATATTAGAGAGAAAATATATCATAATTAAAAATGGAAGAAAAACAAAAGGATAATTTTAAGGCTACTAAAAGAAAAAATGTTGTTACAGAAAAAAGAAGAAAAACAACACATAAATCTTTAATTAGCAAAGAAAACAAAAACAATGAACATTATAAAGAAAAATACAAGAGTAGAAAAGTGCAAGGAAGTAATAAATCTATATTAGATTTTAAATTTAAACCTAGCAATTTAAAGGTAATTGCTTTAGGTGGACTTGATGAAATTGGAAAGAACATTACAGTGTTTGAATATGAAGATGAAATTGTACTTGTAGATTGTGGATTAGAATTTCCAGAAGATGATATGCTTGGAGTTGACTTAGTTATTCCAGATGTAACATATTTAGTAAGAAACAAAGAGAAAATTAAAGGCTTAGTAATTACTCATGGTCATGAGGATCATATAGGTTCTATACCTTATGTATTACAACAAGTAAATATGCCAATTTATGCAACTAGATTAACAGCTAAATTAATTGAGCACAAACTTGAGGAACATAACTTATTAAAAACAACTAAAATACACATTGTTGAGCAAGGTAAAACTATAAATTTAGGAAAAATGAGTGTAGAATTTTTGAGAAGTTCGCATAGTATACCAGATGCAGTAATGCTTGCAATTCATTCACCAGTTGGGACAGTGGTTCATACAGGTGATTTTAAAGTAGATTATACACCAATTGATGGTCAGATGATGGATTTAGGAAGATTAGCAGAGTTAGGAAATGAAGGAGTTTTAGCTCTTTTATCAGATAGTACAAATGCTGAAAGAAAGGGATTTACATTATCCGAAAAATCTGTAGGGCCAGTATTTGATAACTTATTTGAAGGATGCAAAAAAAGAATAGTTGTTGCAACATTTGCATCAAATGTACACAGAGTTCAACAAATTGTGAATTCAGCTGTTAAGTTTGGAAGAAAAATTGCAGTATCAGGAAGAAGTATGATGAATATGATTGATGCTGCTAGAGAATTAAATTATATTGATGCGCCAGATGATTTATTTATTGATATTGATTTAATAAAAAACTATACAGATAGTCAATTAGTAATTATTACAACAGGAAGTCAAGGAGAAACAATGTCAGCCTTAACAAGGATGGCAAATGGAGAGCATAGAAAAATTACAATTACAGGAAATGATTTAATTATAATTTCAGCTAACCCAATTCCGGGAAATGAAAAAAATGTTTCTAAAGTAATAGATAAATTATTGAAGATTGGTGCAGAAGTTGTGTATAATACACTTGCAGATGTTCACGTTTCTGGACATGCTTGTCAAGAGGAACAAAAACTTATTATGGCATTAACAAGACCAAAATATTTTATACCAGTACATGGAGAATATAGACAGTTAATTGCACATAGAGATACAGCAATGGAAATGGGAATACCTAAAGAAAATATATTTATTGCAAATAATGGTAGAGAAATAGAATTAAATCAAGATGAAGCAAAACTAGGTGGAACTGTACCATCAGGCAGAGTAATGGTAGATGGATTAGGTGTAGGAGATGTAGGAAATGTAGTTTTAAGAGATAGACAACATTTATCACAAGATGGTTTAATTGTAATTGTAATGACAATGAACAATGTAACTGGCGAAATTGTTGCAGGCCCAGATGTAATCTCAAGAGGATTTGTATATGTTAGAGAATCTGAAAATCTTATGGAGCAAGTAAAATCATTTATTAGAGAAGAAATAAGAGACTTAGAAGAAAGACATGTAAAAGATTGGAGTATAATTAAATCAACATTAAAAGATGATGTTAGAGATTTTATATTTGATAAAACAAAGAGAAATCCTATGATTTTACCTATAATAATGGAATTATAATAAAAAAAGAGGTTAGGAGATAAAGATATGGATTATAAAGAATTAGCAAATTTGATTTTTCCAGATGCAAAACCTATAGAATTTTATGAAGAAAAATATAAACCAAGAGATTTAAAGGAAGGTGCAATAGTTACAAGATTTGCTCCAAGTCCTACTGGATTTGTACATATAGGTGGGTTATATCAAGCATTAGTTGCAATACAATCCGCAAAGAAAACAGAAGGAGTATTTTTCCTAAGAGTTGAAGATACAGACCAAAAAAGAGAAGTTGAAAATGGAGTAACAGATATAGTAAATTCTCTTAAAGATTTTGATATGGAACCAGACGAAGGGATGATTTCTGATACAGAGGAAAAAGGGAAATATGGTCCTTATAAACAATCTTTAAGAAAAGATATATATCAAGCTTTTGCAAAATATATGATTGAATTAGGAAAAGCATATCCTTGTTTTTGCACACCAGAAGAAGTAGAAGAGATTAGAAAAAAGCAAGAATCTGCAAAAATTAGACCTGGATATTATGGCGTTTGGGCAAAATGCAGAAATCTTACCTTAGAAGAAATGGCAGAAAAAATAAAAAATGGAGAAAAGTATATTATAAGATTTAAATCTCCAGGAAGAGAAGATAGAAAAATAAAATATAAAGATGTAATAAAGGGAGTTGTGGAATTTCCAGAAAACGATCAAGACATTGTTATAATAAAAGCAGATGGACTTCCAACTTACCATTTTGCACATGTTGTTGATGACCATTTAATGAGAACAACACACGTAATAAGAAGTGATGAATGGCTATCTTCAGTGCCTATACATTTACAATTATTTAATGAAATTGGTTTCAAAGCACCAAAATATGCACATATTTCACCAATTATGAAAAATGATAATGGCAATAAACGTAAATTAAGTAAGAGAAAAGACCCAGAAGCAGCAGTATCATATTATAAAGAAGAGGGGATTCCTCCACAAGCTGTTAAAGAATATTTACTTAATATTGCAAACTCTACTTTTGAGAATTGGAGAAAAGCAAATCCAGATAAATCAATAGATGAATTTGATTTTAATTTAAATAAAATGAGTGTAAGTGGTGCACTTTTTGATATGGTAAAGCTTTTAGATATAGGAAAAAATGTTATATCTAGAATGACAGCAGAAGAAATTTATGAGAAGTCTTTAATATGGGCAAAAGAATATGATGAAGAATTAGCAGAGATGTTGAAAAATAAAGAGTATTCGCTAAAAATATTTGGAATTGAAAGAGGCGGAAATAAGCCAAGAAAAGATATTTCAAAATGGTCAGAAGTTAAAGAAAATATAATTTATATGTTTGATAATAAATTTTTAAATGCAAAACAAGAGTACCCATATCAAGTTATATCAGACAAAGAAAGCATAACAAAGATTTTAACATTATACTTAGAAAAATATTATGATGAAAATGATGATAAACAAGAATGGTTTAATAAAATAAAAGCTCTTGCTGGTGAAATGGGTTATGCAGAAGAAGTAAAAGAATTCAAAGCAAATCCAGATAAATATAAAGCACATGTTGGAGATGTAAGTACAGTTTTAAGAGTTGCTTTAACAGGAAGAACTAATACACCTGATATGTATGAAATAATGAAAGTACTTGGAAAAGAAAGCATTATAAAAAGATTTGAAAAAGCTAAAAATGAATTAAAATGATATTCTAGGAGGTAAAATATGCAATATCAAGTTGGGGATATTGTAAGAACTAAAAAAGTACATCCTTGTGGTAGCAAGCTCTGGGAAATAACAAGAATTGGAGTTGACTTTAAATTAAAATGCACTAAATGTGGACATATTGTGACTCTAGAAAGAGAAAAAGCTCTAAAAGCAATTACTAAAAAAGAGTCTAACTAAAAAGATAATAATAAATTTAGAATAATGTAATCAAAAATAGCCTATAAGATAGGCTATTTTTGTATAATAAAATTTATAAATTTAAACTATTTTCATCAAGTAAAAAATATAATACACCCATAGTTATTATTCCATTTTCATCAATTCTTGGTTTTGAATATCCATTTATAATAATTATTTTCTTAAATGAATCGTTAATATTTAAAAGAGATTTTCTTTCTTGTTGTTCTTTTAAATCATTTTTTATTTCATAAGCTGATTGAATATAAATTTTTTTACTACCTTGATTGCAGACAAAGTCTACTTCATATTGGGGTTTAATATTATTTCCGTTTATATCTTTTTCATTTAATTCAACCACTCCAATATCTACATTGTATTCTCTCCTCAACAATTCAGTAAATATAATATTTTCCATCGTATGTCCATCATCTAATTGCCTAAAATTCAATCTTGCATTTCTTAACCCTATATCTTCAAAATAATATTTGTAAGGAGTATTTATATATTTTTTTCCTCTTATATTATATCTTTCGGCTTTATTAATTATAAAAGCATCAATAAAGTAATCAATATATTTGCTTATAGTCTTATCAGATATTTTCAGATTTTTTTCACTGTTGAATGTATTGGATAATTTATATGGATTTGTTAACGATCCCATAGATGATGATAATACATTTAATAATTCGTCTAATTCATCTTTATTTTGAACTCTATTTCGTTCTATAATATCATTTAAATATGTTTCTTCAAAAAGGTCTTTTAAATATTTGGATTTTTCATTTTCACTATCAAAAGATAAAGTTAATGGTAATCCACCATAAATACTATAATTATCATATCCTTCATATTTATCTCCATCATATATACTCATATATTCTTTAAAACTAAGTGGATAAATATGGATAACATCTCCTCTACCTCTAAATTCAGTTACAATGTCTTTAGATAATAACTTAGCATTTGAACCAGTAACATATACTTCTAGATTTTTCTTATATAAAAAAGAATTTAAAACACTCACAAAATCACTCATTAATTGAATTTCATCAATAAGAATGTAATATTTATCTTCATCTTTAATTAATGAATATATATATTTTATAAATTCATTGCCATCTCTTAATTTTTCATTTTCTTTTATATCTAGCGCAATATATATAATATGGTCTTTTTTATTATTTTTTAATAAATAATCATAGAATATTTTCCCTAATAAATATGATTTTCCACACCTTCTTATTCCTGTAATTACCTTTATTAAACCATTGCCGTCTTTTTTTATTAATTTATTTAAATAAAAATCTCTTTTTATTTCTTGCATCTATGCCTCCTTAGTGCTTTTTATTATTATATACATATTTTAATATAAAATGCAATGATATTCTCCAAAAAAATTCGTAAATCCGAAAAAATTCGGAACAAGCATTATATAAATTTATTTTCTACATGATATTTTTTATACACTTATAATCTTTCATTTATTTTCTCCTATGGTATATTTCCAAAATTTCTAAAAATATTGTTGCCAACTTAACAACAATATTACATAAATTTTATATTAAAATCAAGTAGAATAATAACTTATTAGGAGCTTTTAATGAGAAAATATAATGGTAAATCAAATTTATCAGGTAAAATAATTGAAAAATACAGAAATTTACGAAATATGTCGAGAGAAGAACTTGCTTTTTTATTTTAATAATAAAATTTTTGCAACTTTTTTGTTGATTTTTGAATCTTTTATAGTATATAATCAAAATAATATTAATTTTTTTAGTGAAAGGAGGTAATAATATATGAGAGTATCTATTTTTTCTAATAAAGAAATATCAAAAGAAAAAATATTTAAATTTACATTTTTTATTACTATTATAATCATATTTATTTTTACTATTATTAGATTATTTTTATTAACTTATAATAATTTTTATGTTGAGTTAAGTGGACTTAGCATAATAAACAAAGAAAATAATAATTCGGAGCAAGAACTAAGCTATTATATAACTGATAAAAAATATGATTTAGTATTTTCTGAATATGAAGTTATTGATAATATAGGTAATAAAGATATACATATTAAATGCACTGGTAAATATAATACTATGCCTTCAACTCAAACTTGTTCTGTAAAAATAGATAATAAAATAAATCGAGTTTATTTAGAGGACAAAAATGGCAATCTAAGAGAAATATGGAATAAGAATGAAGGCAGTTTAATAGACGCTAAAATTTATGATAGATTATGATTTTATATAAATAAAATTATAAAATTAAGTTAATAAAAAATGATGCTAGTTAAAGCATCATTTTTTTATAACTGTACGACAGGCATGTCGTTTAGTTAATCGGTGAAAGGCCGAAAGATACACGTAGCTTATGCAGTAAATCAAGCGAGTAAAAAGAGAAAAATTAAATGACTTACCACGTGAGGTCTTGAAAACATGGTAGAAAAGGGTATTATCAAATATACAAAACGACATATATAAAATTTGCAATAAATGTTGAAATAAAAAAATATTTATTTGTATATATTAATTAAAATGTGAAATAATAATAAAAAATTGAAAGGTGGTATATATAAATGAAAGTTGAAGAATGTATGTGCTGTAATGTTACAGCAGTAAAACCAGAAACTACACTAAAAGAATGTGCTGAAATGATGAGTAAAAATGATATAGGATGTACTCCTGTTTGTGATGGCGATAAGCTAATTGGAATGATTACAGATAGGGACATTATTTTAAGAGCTGTTGCAGAAGGAAAAGATGTAAATACTACAACAGCAAAAGATATTATGACAGAAGATGTATGCTCTTGCGATTGTGGATGTGATATAGATGAAGCAGAAAAAATAATGTCTGAATATCAAATAAGAAGGATACCAATTGTTGAAGATGGAAAAGTAGTAGGAATGCTTACTTTAGGCGATTTAGCAGTTAATAATGATGCTGATAATAAAAAAGTATGCGATACTTTTAAATGTATATGTGAAGATTAGACAGAGAATTTTAAAGGAAAAATTATATATAAAAGATTAAAATAAAATAAGAAAACAAAAGAATTTTAATAAATAATAAAAATTAAAATAAAAGTTGAAATTAAAATAAAAAAATAATTTAACTCTACGCAGACTTCGTAACGCTCAAGCGAAGCGCGAATGGAGCGAAATTTGCTTGCAAATTTCTAGCGACAACGAAGGCAAGAAGAGTTAAATTATTTTTTATATATTTATTTTAGAGTTGATTCTATTACATTCCATACTTCTTCAATATATATTTTTCTTTCAGATGAGAATGGTAAAAATTTTAAGTCGTGAAGAGGATTTAATTTATCTGATAGACTTTTAACTTGGGAATCAACTTTTGTTATTGCTATCTTATCTGCCTTATTTGCAATTACAATACAAGGTAGATTATGGTTGATAATAAAATCATACATTAACATATCATTAGCAGAAGGGTCATGTCTTATATCAAGTAAAAAAATAATTAAGCTAATATTTTCTCTTTTAAGTAAATATTCTTCAATAAAATTTCCCACTTTTATTTGTTCATTTTTTGACATTTTACTATAACCATATCCGGGTAAATCAACAAAGTAGAACATATCGTCTATATTATAAAAATTAATTTGTCTAGTTTTTCCTGGAGTATTACTTGTTCTTGCTAAGTTTTTTCTATTAAGCATAGTATTGATAAAACTTGACTTCCCAACATTAGATTTTCCAACTAATACAATTTCAGGAATTTTTATTTTTGGATATTGTTTTTCGTTTACTGCAGATATTTCAAATTTAGGATTTTTAATAATCATAAAAAGTTCCTTTCTATAGGCAAAGCTTTCATCTATCTTCATTTGCTTGTTCAAATTCATCTATTAAATATAAGTCCATCAATTTAGAAATATTTGTAGAGTTAGTGTAAAGGTTATCTGACAATTTTCTTAAATCAGTATGTGATGGGTTGGTAATAAAATCTGATATTCTATAAATAGAATCATAGCATAATTCTTGAAAATTTTGTAATTTACTATAATCATCTAACAATTCATCTTTATTTAATTCTCTTGTAACAATATAATGATTAATCTTATCTATTATGGAATCTATAATACAAGAAGCTGGTATATATTTTGACATAATAGAATATTTTAAGTTTAATTTATTAAATTTATCATACATTTCTTTTATTTTATGGACTCCATCATATACAACGATTACAGAATTAAAAACCGTAAATAATTTTTTTGGAAGCATAGTGCTTTTTTCTAAAGATAGAAAGTGTTTTTTATCTATATAAGCAACTCTTTCTATCTTTGAATTTGATTGTTGAGCAATATAGGCACCTTCAGGTTCATATATAGAAATTATAGAATCGTCATTATTAGTTGAATATAAAAGAGCTAATGAATTATTTCCAACATCACAATATAAATTGCAATTACCATTATTATAGCAGTATTCCTCTATAAAAGAATCATCTTCAAATGCATATAGTGATATATCTTCAAACTCAGAATTTGAATTAGCAGATTTTTCATTTTCTTCAAGTTGACTGTTATTGTCAATTATAGCTGATTTTGGTAAAGTAAAAAAGCTGAACTTATTATTCATATTAAGATTCATTCCTTTATTATAATTATTTTTTTGAAACTATTTTTTCTAATCCACCCATATAAGGTCTTAAGACTTCAGGAACAGTAACACTTCCATCTTTATTATAATTATTTTCAATTATTGCAATAAGACCTCTAGGAGATGCAACTACTGTATTATTTAAAGTGTGTACATAGTAATTACCTTTTTCTCCTTTAGTTCTAATTCCAAGTCTTCTAGCTTGTGCGTCACTTAAATTAGAACAGCTTCCAACTTCAAAATATTTTTGTTGTCTTGGAGACCATGCTTCAACATCACAAGATTTAACTTTTAAATCTGCTAAATCACCAGAACAACATTCTAATTGTCTTACTGGAACATTCATACTTCTAAAGAAATCAACTGTCAATTTCCACATTTTGTTGTAATAAGACATTGAATCTTCTGGTTCACAAAGAATAATCATTTCTTGTTTTTCAAATTGATGAAGGCGATATAAGCCTCTTTCTTCTAATCCATGGGAACCAATTTCTTTTCTAAAACATGGAGAATATGATGTCATTTTTATTGGTAAATCCTCTTTTTTTACAAGTTGGTCTTTAAATTTACCAATCATTGAATGTTCAGATGTACCAATTAAATATAAATCTTCATTTTCGATTTTATACATCATTGCATCCATTTCTTCAAAAGACATTACCCCTGTTACAACGTCAGAACGTATCATAAATGGAGGTATAGCATAGGTAAAACCATTGTCTATCATATAGTCTCTAGCATAAGCTAATACTGCTTCATGAAGTCTAGCTACATCTCCTAATAAATAATAAAATCCTACACCACTTGTGCGACCAGCAGATTCTTTATCTAATCCGCCAAGGGATTCAATTATATCAGCGTGATAAGGTATTTCATAGTCTGGAACTTTAGGTTCTCCAAATCTTTCTATTTCAACATTTTCAGAATCATCCTTACCAATTGGAACAGAAGGATCCATAATGTTAGGTATTTTCATCATTCTAGATTTTATTTCTTCGCTATATTTTTCTTCTAATTTTTCATTTTCCTCAAGCTCGTTATTTATTTCTTGAACTTTCTTTTTTATTTCTTCAGCTTCATCTTTTTTTCCATTTTTTATAAGCATACCTATTTGGCTACTTAAAGAATTACGATTGCTTCTTAAAGTATCACCTTTTAATGTTGCTTCTCTATTTTTTTTATCTAAATCAATTATTTCATCAACAAGGACAAGTTTTGAGTCTTGAAACTTTTTCTTAATGTTTTCCTTTACCATATCTGGATTTTCTCTAATTAATTTTATATCAATCATAAAAATTTTCCTTTCTGTTGATTTGTTTTAGGAGTTATTTTTAACTACTAACAAATATACATGTATTTTACCACTTATTTATGTGGATTACAAGATAACTTGAAGAAATATAATTTTGAAATTATAAATTTAGTTTTTTAACATAAGGTGTTAATGAATAATAGGAAAAAAATGTGAATATAATATTAAATGAATTAAAAAGGTTTATAGGTTGGCATATAGTGACCTAAATTTTTAAGGGAGAGAAGTATGGAAGAAAAATTTATATCTGATAAGATTTTTGTTCAAATAACAGAAGAAGAGGAAAAGAAGGAGATTTTAAGGAACATTATTAATACGAGATTACAACTAACAAATGCAAATAAAAATTTTGAGTTTGCAAATACAAATGATTTAATAGATTATTATATTTATAAGATAAAATCAATTCAAGCAAAGCTAGATAGCTTAATTAAGCTGGCTAAAGAAAGAGGAATAGAGTTAGAAAAATTAGCATAAAAATAATTTGTCCATCATAAAATTAAATCAAAGGTGGGACAAAGATGGACAATAGAATAATTTTTACATTTATTGCATGTATTGCAATTTTAATAGTTTTTGGAAAATATTTCTCATTTCCAATAAAAAAAATAATAAAATTAGTAGGTAATTCAATTTTAGGAGCAATAATTATTTTTTTTATAAATTTAGTAGGAACTTCATTTAATTTTCATATAGGTTTTAGTATAGTTAATTCTATAATTGTAGGAATACTTGGGATTCCAGGAGCAATTTTATTAGTGCTTTTAAAAATATTTGGGATAATATAAAAAAACACAGTTACAATTATTGTAACTGTGTATGGTGACACTAAAATTAAATAAAGTTTGCAAATAACTCTTTTATTTGTGGCGTTGGATTAGTAATTTCACTTCCTATTGTTAGATAAATAAATACTTCATCACATTCCAAAAAGTAACGCGTCATTGGTTTAAGATATTCACAACCGTTACAGATAAAATCTATAGGCTCATCATCATTATCTAGAAACAATGAAAAAATCATGGAGCTATTGTAAAAATTTATTTGTACGGTGTCAAATGTAAATATTCCAATAATCGAAGTATCGTCATTAATACAAATATAACCCTCATTATATTCTAAATCTTCTTCTTCATTAAACACCCGATAATGAGCTACAAAATACCTTTTTTTTGACATAGTATCCCCTCCTGAAAAAGTAATTAATTATATTTTAGCACAAAAATCAAAGATAATCAATATTTAGATTAGGATATATAATTTTTACAAGAATCTTTAATTAAACAAATATCACATTTTGGTTTTTGAGAAGAACAAGTTTTTCTTCCATGCCATATAAATATGTGATTTATGTCTTTCCAATATTCTCTAGGAATTAATTTACACAAATCTTTTTCAACCTTAATTGGATCAGATTCTTTTGAAAAACCAATCCTATTTGCAAGGCGTCTTGCATGAGTATCAACTGCTATTCCTTGAGGATTATTAAAAGCTTCTAACATTATTACATTTGCACTTTTTCTTCCAACGCCGGGAATAGTGATTAATTCTTCAATAGTTTGAGGGACTTTACCATCAAAATCTTTTACAATTTTCTCTCCAGCAGATTTTAAATTTTTGGCTTTGTTTTTGTAAAAGCCACAAGAATGTATTAGTTCTTCTAATTTTTTTATATCACAGTTTGCAAAATCTTCCGGAGAATCATAAACTTTGAACAATTTTGGAGTTACTTGATTTACTCTATCATCAGTACACTGAGCGGATAAACATACTGCAACTAACATTTCGAATGGTGTTTTAAAGTCTAAGCTACATTTTGCATCTGGATACATTTCTATTAATTTTTTTACAATTTTTATTGCGAGTTCTTGGTTCATTTTAAATAGATTCCTTTCATTAAAAACTTTTATATACAATTTATATTTTTTAAGTTCTAATAATAATTTTATTCTACTGTTACAGATTTTGCAAGATTACGAGGCTTATCTACATCTAAATTTTTTAATTTTGCAATATAATATGCAAAAAATTGTAATGGTACCATTGATAAAATAGGCGAAAGCAAAGGATGGGTTGATGGAATATTAACAGTAAAATCAATTTTATCATTATCTATATTTTGATTAGTAACGAGTAATACATCTGCACCTCGTGAAATTGATTCTTCTAAATTGCTTAAAGTCTTTTTAGCAGTAATTGAGTCAGTTATAACTCCTATAATAGTGGTATTTTTTTCAATTAAAGCAATTGGACCATGTTTTAATTCACCTGATGCATAAGCTTCAGAATGAATATATGAGATTTCTTTGAGTTTTAAAGAGCCTTCCATACAAACTGCATAATCAGATCCTCTTCCAATAAAATATAAATCATGCTGATTATATAATTTTTTTGCGTATTTCTTAATTGTATCAGATTGTTCTAGGACTTTTTTTAATTTTTCAGGTAATTTTAATAAAGATGCTTTAAAACTTTGTAAATTTTTATCATCATATCCTAAAAATTCAGATATATATATTGCTAAAATACTTAAAAGTGTAATTTGACAAGTATAAGCTTTTGTTGAAGCAACTGCAATTTCAGGTCCAGCATGAGTATAGATTGTATAGTCAGAAAATCTAGTAATAGAACTTCCAATAACATTTACAATAGATAAAGTTGTTGCATTTAGAGATTTAGCTAATTTTAGAGCAGCAATTGTATCAGCAGTTTCACCTGATTGAGAAATAAAAATACAAAGAGTATGCTCATCAATTAAAGGATTTCTATATCTAAATTCAGATGCGATATCTATTTCGGTTGGGAGTTTACAAAATTTTTCAAAAATAGGTTTTACAGCCATACCAGCATGCATAGCGGTTCCACAACCAACAATAAATATTCTATTAAATTTTTTAAAATCTATATATTCAAGGTTAAGATTAGTTTTTTCTGATAAAGATAGCCTAGATCCAATTGTTTCTCTAACAGCATTAGGTTGCTCATAAATTTCTTTTAACATAAAATCTTCATAGCCATTTTTCTCATTACTTTGGGCATCCCATTCAATAGTTTTAGTTGTTTTTTGAATTTTAGATAAGTTAATATCATAAAATTCTACAGAATCCTTTTTTACTACTGCAATCTCTTCATCATCAAGAAAATAAAATTTATTTGTATAAGATAAAATAGCAGGTATATCTGATGCAATGTAATTTTCTTTTTCACCAGAGCCTATAACTAAAGGACTATCTTTCTTTGCAATTATAATTCTATCTGGAAAAAATTCAGATATAACTTCTATTGCATAGCTTCCTTTTAAATCTTTCATAGTATCAGATACAGCTTTTAATATATCTCCAGAGTAGTGCATGCTAATTAGATTAGGAATGACTTCTGTATCTGTTTCAGAATATAATTTATAACCATTATTAATTAATTTTTTTCGAAGTAAGATATAATTCTCAATTATTCCATTATGTACAACAGCAAACTTTACAGTATTATCAATATGTGGATGTGAATTCTCTTTAGATGGAATTCCATGAGTTGCCCATCTAGTATGAGCTATACCAATGTTTCCAATTAAGTTTTTGGTCTTTTCATTATTTTTTAGGTTAATAACTCTACCTTTATCCTTAACAATTTCTAATTTATATTTTTTTTCTTTAGAATAATTATTAAGTACAGCAATTCCAGCTGAATCATAACCTCTATATTCTAATGAAAGCAAACCATTTATTAATATAGGAACAGCTTTTTTTTCACCATTGTATCCAACAATTCCACACATAATAACCTCCTTAATGATATATAATATATATTAATTTTTAAAAGTGTGAAAATAAAATTTTATTTTAGCAGATTATTGGTATAAGAAACATAAGCATAAATCCTTATATATATTGACATGAATAATTTGCCATGTTATAAATATTATTAATAATTATATATAAAAGAAAGGAAGTTTATTATGAAAAAGTCAAGTATTATTTTAATTGTAGTAGTTGTTGTAATAGTGGCTATTGCAGGACTATTAATTAGTGGATATAATGGTATGGTTTCAAAAAAGGAAGCTGTAGATAGCTCTTTAGCTAATTTAAATGTTATGTTACAGAGAAGAGCAGATTTAATTCCTAATTTAGTTAGTACAGTAAAGGGATATACTTCACATGAAGATGAAGTGATTGATAAAATAACAGATGCAAGAGCAAAGTTAGTAGGAGCAAGCAATTTAGAAGAAAAATCAGAAGCAAATAATGAATTAACAAGTTCTTTAAATGCATTGATGGTTGTAGTTGAAAATTATCCTGATTTAAAATCATCTGCAAACTTTACTCAATTATCAGATGAATTAGCAGGAACGGAAAACAGAATTGCAGTAGCAAGAAAGGATTATAATGATGCAGTAAGAACACTAAATATGTCAATAAAAAGATTTCCTAATAATTTATTAGCCGGCATGTTTGGATTTAACGAAGCAGAATATTTTGAAGCAGATGAAGGAAGTCAGGAGGTTCCTAGTGTTAATTTCGAGTAAGAAAAAAATAATTATAAAAGTATTGTTAATATTTTTTATAATATTTAATTTATTACCAATTAAAGCATTAGCTATTATAAGTCCAACGGCAGAATTCTATGTTAATGATTATGCAAATCTACTTAGTGAAGAAACTAAAGAATATATAATAAATACAAATGTTAGTCTACATAGTCAGACAGGAGCACAGATTGTAGTAGTAACTGTAGAAAATTTAGAAGGAAATTCTCTAGAAGACTATGCAACAGAACTTTTTAGAAGTTTTGGAATAGGGGATAAAAGCAAAAATAATGGAGTTTTACTTCTACTTGCATTAGAAGAAAGAGAGTTTAGAGTAGAAGTTGGATATGGCTTAGAAGGAATTTTACCAGACGGGAAAACTGGTAGAATTCAAGATGAATATATAATTCCATATTTAAAAGAAGACAACTGGAATGATGGAATAAAAAATGGTTTTAGTGCAATAGTAAATATTGTTGCAGAAGAATATGGAGTAGAAGTTAATGCACAAGAAGCAGTCGCAAGAGAAAGTACAGATGATTATGGATATTATTTTAGCTCATTTATGGTATTTCCATTTCTTTCAAGTATAATTGGTGCAAGCATGTATGGAGTTAAGAAAAAATGGAAATGGCTATCTATAATAATTTTTGGAATTGTTGCTGAGTTTTTAAATGTTTTAGTTTTAAAAGATATATTTTCATCAACAATGATGACATTATTTTGTTTGTTTATATATGCAGTTTCTTGCTTTTCAAGAAGAACAGGAAGCGGAGGTTGGTATATACGGTGGTGGACATGGAGGTTCATCAGGAGGTTTTTCAGGTGGTGGCTTCTCAGGAGGCGGAGGCTCTTCTGGAGGAGGCGGAAGTTCAAGAAGCTTTTAATAAAAAAATTAACTTTTTATTGATTCGAGCTTTTTATTCTTATCTTCTGTTTCATAAATTTTATAAACATTCATAAAATCGTCAATAGTTTTAGGTGTTCTATTTATCTCATTATATATTTTTTGATAAATAGGAACATCTAAAATTTCATTTTGTAAATCTTTATATAAATGGTGAATGTTATTAGGAGTAGATTCTTTCCAAGCCTTTTCATTATCTATAATAAGCATTCCTCTAACAAGAGTTGCTGATAAAATTCGTGGTAAAATTAGCTCTGCGGTTTTTTCTATATCTTCTGATTTAAACCATTTATTGCGAGCTTCTTCATTTCCATAAACCATAAGGTCTGCAAATTTTCCTGTTATTTTTTCTACATTTTTCTTAACATATCCGCCCCAATCTACATTAAAATCATATTCATTTGTGAGGTCATCTAGCCCTTTTATAATAAGATTATCTTCTGAAATATCTCGAAGACATTGTTTTATCACGTTTATTCTAGTATCAATAGAAAAAGGATTTCTTAATGTTTTAGATTCTTGCGCAGAAGATACCAATATAAGTGTACGCTTACAAAGTGCCATACAAGATTGAAATAGTTGTAGATGTCCTAAATGTGCATGTGAAAATCTGCCACAGATAAGTCCTAAATCAAATAATTTATTTTCATTCATAGAAATTTTCCTTTCTTTCACTATAAAAAATGAAAAATTAATTTTTCTATAAAATTGTATTATGTTTTAAATTCTAGAAATTATTATACAATAAATTTTTTATAAAAACAATTATTAAAGATTTCATATAGTGTATAAAATGGGTTAAGTGAAAAAGTAAGTGCGAGTGTATAAAATAAATTGATATTTTTTTCAAAAATTGCTTTTTTATGTATATTTTGATATAATTTATATGTTGGAGAAAGTAATGTTTAATATAGAAGAAGAATTAAAAAAATTGCCTCAAAAACCTGGTGTATATATTATGCATGATAAATCAGATAAGATTATTTATGTTGGAAAGGCAATTAATTTAAAAAGGAGAGTAACTTCATATTTTAGAAAAACAAATAAAACTCAAAGAATACTAAATATGGTAGCATTAATAGATCATTTTGAGTATATTGTTTGTGAAAATGAGGCAGAGGCACTTATATTAGAATGTAATCTAATAAAGAAAAATATGCCTAAATTTAACGTGCTTTTAAAAGATGATAAAACATATCCATACATAAAAATAAATGTAAAAGCTGATTTTCCAGATATTTATATAACTAGGAAAATTTTAAATGATGGAGCAAGATATTTTGGACCTTATGCAAATGCAGGTGCTGCAAAAGAAATGGTGGATTTTATAAAATCAAAATTTAAAATCAGACAATGCAGAACTTTTAAATATAAGGATAGGGCATGCTTGAATTATCATATAAAAAAATGTATGGCACCATGTATGGGATATATTTCAAAAGATGATTATAGAAAGCAGATAAATCAGATTATATCAATATTAGATGGAAATATTGATGAAGTACAAAAAGAATTAAAAAATGAAATGCTAGAAGCATCAGAAAAACAAGAATTTGAAAAAGCAGCACAAATAAGAGATGAACTTTTAGCAACACAAAGAATTTCACAAAGACAGAAAGTCTCAAATATTTCAGATAATGACATTGATGTAATTGGAATAGCTAGAAATGAATATGAAATATGTGTAGAAATTTTTTACATTAGAAATAGCAAAATGATTGGCAGAGATCATTTTTTCTTAAAAGGATTAAATGATGAAGATGATAAAGAAATAATTTCTAATTTTATAAAGCAATATTATACAGGAAGAAAATTTTTTCCTAACAAAATAATGGTAAAAGAAGATTTTGAAGAAAGAAAACTTTTAGAAATCTGGCTTACTAATGAAAGTGAAAGAAAAGTTGAAATTAAAGTTCCACAAAAAGGAAAGAAAATAAAATTAGTAGAAATGGCAGAAAATAATGCCAAAATAACATTGGATAATAAAGAAAAATCAAATAAAAATTTAGTTTTAGAATTAAAAGAAGTATTAGGATTAGAAAATCTTCCAAGAAAAATAGAAAGTTTTGATATATCAAACATTTCTGGTGAATATATGGTAGCAGGAATGTGTGTTATGATTGATGGAGTGATTAAGAAAAATTTATCAAGAAGATTTAAAATAAAAACTGTATATGGACAAGATGATCCAAAATGTATGGAAGAAGTTGTAACTAGGAGACTTTATCATTCAATAGAGTTAACTGATGAAGAAAAAGGAAAATTAAAAGATGTAGATATAGAAAAAATTGGAGATTCAAAAGGATTTGGAAAATTACCAGATTTGATTTTAGCTGATGGTGGAATAACACAGATAAGAGCTATAAAACAAGCAATAAAAAATGTTGAAAATAAAATAAACAAGAGCTTAGATATTAGTGTTTTTGGTATGGTAAAAAATGATAAGCATGAAACAAGAGCATTAATTGATGAAAATAGAAAAGTAATTAATATTTCAGAAGATTTATTTAATTTGATAACTAATTTTCAAAATGCAGTTCATGATAACGCAATTGGATATCACAAATTCTTAAGAGATAAATCTATGACTAAATCTAAACTAGATGAAATTAGTGGAATAGGAACTGTAAAAAAACTAGCACTTTTAAAGAAATTTAATAGTGTAGAAAATATTAAAAATGCAGATGTTAGTGAGATTGCGGAAGTAAAAGGAATAAATGAAGAACTGGCTAAAAAAATAAAGGAAAGCTTATGATTTATTAATACAATAAAAATACTTATAATTTTTTGTGGCTTGTTGTCGCTAGAAAGTGATTTCATCACTTTCGCTCCATTCGCGCTTTGCTTGAGCGCTACGCGCCACTGCAGAATTATAACTATTTTTATTGTAATTATAAATTTTGTAAAAAAATATAAAAAGTTGTAATACGATTTGTGGAATAAATTGGTAATTCTCGAATATATTTTAAATAGTATATTATTAAAATAGGAGAGAGTTATGGGAAAGAAGTTTTTTATATTTTTTGTCGTATTGGCAATAATTGTACAAGCTTTTTTGGGAGTATTGATTTATAATTTTGTAATGCTACTTAAATTAATATAATTTTATAAAAAAAGATAAATTTTATAGACAAGCTTTAAATAATGTTGTAAAAATGAAGTGAAAGGTAAAGAAATGGATATAGCAAATAATTGGAATGATTACGAAATACTAGATATGGCAAATGGCGAAAAATTAGAAAGATGGAAAGATATTATTTTAATAAGACCTGATCCACAAATAATTTGGAAAGAAAAAACATTTCCTGAATTATGGAAAAAGGCTGATGCTAGATATGAAAGAAGTGCGACTGGTGGTGGAGCATGGAAATACAATAATAAGCTTCCTAAAAACTGGCAAGTTAGATATAAAGATTTAGAGTTTAATATTAAGCCAATGGGATTTAAACACACTGGTTTATTTCCTGAGCAAGCTGTAAACTGGGACTGGATGATTAATAAAATAAAAGGTGCAAATAGAGAAATAAAGGTTTTAAATCTTTTTGCATATACTGGAGGTGCAACTGTAAGTTGTCTTTATGCAGGTGCATCTGTTTGTCATGTGGATAGTTCAAAGGGAATGGTAGAATGGGCAAAAGAAAATGTAACTTCATCTAATTTAAGAGATAAAAAGGTTAGATTTTTAATTGATGATGTTGTAAAATTTGTAAATAGAGAAATTAGAAGAAATAACAAATATGATGCAATAATAATGGATCCTCCATCTTATGGAAGAGGTGCAAATGGAGAAGTATGGAAGTTTGAAGAAAATATATTTGAACTAATTAAATTATGCACAAATGTATTATCAGATAAGCCTTTATTTTTCCTTATTAATTCATACACAACAGGAATATCAAGTAGAGTTTTAGAAAATATGCTAAGAGTTTGTATGCCTAAAAATGTAAAAGGAAAATTCTCGAATGGAGAAGTAGGATTACCAATGACTAATTCAGAATTAGTGTTACCTTGTGGAATTTATGGAAGATGGGAAAGTTAATTGCACTAAAATTACTATAGTTTTATAATAAAGGATGTAGTTTTAATGAAAGTAATATATGAAGATAATCACATAATTGTAGTTAGGAAAGAAGCAGGTATACCTTCACAAGCTGATAAAACGGAAGATGAAGATATGCTTACAATAATAAAGGCTTATTTAAAAGAAAAATATCAAAAGCCGGGAAATGTTTATTTAGGATTAGTTCATAGATTAGATAGACCAGTAGGTGGTGTGATGGTGTTTGCAAAAACTTCAAAAGCAGCATCAAGATTAAGTGAACAAGTTAGAAATAAAACATTTAAGAAAAGTTATATAGCAATAGTAAATGGAAAAATGGAAAAAGATGAAGATACATTAGTAGACTATTTATGGAAGGACGAAAAGAATAATACAAGTTATGTGGTGAAAGAAACAAAAAAGAATGCTAAAAGAGCAGAACTTGATTATAGAGTTTTAAAATATGATAAAGAAAAAAATATTTCAATTATTGAAATTGATTTACATACAGGAAGACATCATCAAATAAGGGTGCAACTTTCAAGCAGAGGACATAGCATAGTTGGAGATTCAAAATATCATGGAAAGAATATAGATAAAGGTTTATGCTTGTGGTCATATAAGCTTACAATAGAGCATCCAATTACAAAAGAAAAAATTACATTTAGCGATGTACCAGATATGAAAGGAAATTGGAAAGAATTATCTGGAGTTGATTTAAAATAATTATATAAGTTATAAAAAATTTCTTTAAATAGAAATTAATAATATTAAAAAAATTTATATTAAATGAAACTTATAAACATATTATACGAGGAAAAAAAAAATGAGAATGAAATTTAAACCTTGGGCGAGAGAAGAATTAGAAACAAGCCCATTTTACATAGATAATCCACAAGATTATAAAAATAAGTGGAAAACTGTATTTGAAAAAGAGCAAAAATTGTATTTAGAACTTGGTTGTGGGAAAGGAAACTTTATAGCAAAGCTTTCAAAACAAAATCAAAATATAAATTACATTGCAATAGATTTAGTTGATGCAATGCTTGGAATGGCAAAAAGAAATGTAGAAGCAGAATATGGAATTAGAGAATCAACTATAGCAGAAGTTATAGAAAACGAAATAGAAAAACAAAAAGTAGTAAAAAATTTAAAACTTACAAGATATGATATAGCAAGAATTACAGACGTCTTTGGAGAAGATGACGAAATAGAAAGAATATATATTAATTTCTGTAATCCTTGGCCAAGAGGCAAACATCATAAAAAAAGATTGACTCATGAAAGACAACTAGAACAATACAAAAAATTCTTAAAAGGTGAGATATTTTTTAAAACAGATGATGATGATTTATTTGAACAATCTCAGAAATACTTTAATGATACTGGATATAAAATTGAAAAGATAACTTATGATTTATCTAATGAAACAAATTTCTGGAATGGTGAAGAAAATATAGAAACAGAACATGAAAAAATGTTTAAAGCAGAAGGAATAAAAATAAAAGCATTGATTGCTAAAATAAATACTTAAAAAATTAGAGAGAAATATCTAAATTAAATTTCTCTCTAATTTTTTTGTAATGAAAGTATAAATAAAAAGCGACAATTATAAAATAAAGTCTAAGTGAAAAATTAAATGCAATTATGAAAAATATACATGTAAATAATAAAAAAGTATTGCATTTTTTAAAATGTTATGGTAAAATATGGATATAAAATTAATTCTATTGTAATTAAATCTAATTACAAAATTCCAAATAAATTTAATAAATGAAAGGAGAAAAAAATTGCTTTCGATAGTTAAAAGTATGTCTCTAAAAGGATTAGAGGGATATATTATTGATGTGCAAGTTGATGTATCTGCAGGTATTCCGGAATGGGATATTGTAGGTTTGCCAGATATAAGTATAAAAGAATCAAAAGAAAGAGTAAAAACTGCAATTAAAAATTCAGGATATGAATTATTTAGTAGAAAGGTATTAGTAAACTTAGCTCCAGCAGACATAAGAAAAGAAGGATCTTATTTAGATTTACCAATAGCTATTGGAGTTTTATATTGTATAGGAGTAATAAAAAGTAAAAAAGAAAATTATTCAAAAAATAAGATTGATATTTTTAGTAATGAAGGTGAGAAAAATATAAATGAGACTTCAGTTGATAACGAAGATTATCTTGGCGAAATAGAAATAAGAAATTATTTAAAAAACAGAAAAACAGCTTTTATTGGTGAACTTTCTCTTGATGGAAAAATAAATAAAATTAATGGAATTTTGCCAATATGCATAGAAGCAAAAAGATTAGGTATGAAAAAAATAATTATACCTTATGAAAATTTAGATGAGGTAGGAATTGTTGAAGGGATAGAAATACTAGGAGCAAAAACATTAAAAGAAATAATAGAATATTTGAATGGAAATATTAAATTAAAAGAAATAAAAACAACATGGGAAGAAATAAACAAAAACATAAATAAATATAATATAGATTTTAATGAAGTAAAAGGTCAAGAAAATGTTAAAAGAGCACTAGAAATTGCAGCAGCAGGTGGGCATAATATTCTACTTATAGGAAGTCCTGGATCTCGGAAAAACAATGCTTGCACAAAGATTAACAACAATTTTACCAAATTTAACTTTTGAAGAATCTCTTGAAACAACAAAGATTCATAGTATAGCAGGAACATTAAAAAATGATGAGAAGATAATTGTATCAAGACCATTTAGAAATCCACATCACACAATAACTAAAGTAGCATTGATAGGTGGTGGAAGAGTGCCAAAGCCGGGAGAGATAAGTTTAGCACACAATGGAGTATTATTTTTAGATGAAATAGCAGAGTTTGACAAAGATACTTTAGAGGTATTAAGAGAGCCACTAGAAGATAAAAAGATAACAATAGCAAGATTAAATCAGGTATTAACTTATCCTTGTAATTTTATGTTGGTAGCATCTATGAATCCATGTCCTTGTGGTTATTATGGTTCAAATTATAAACAATGTACGTGTACGCCAATTTTAATTAAGAAATATTTAGGAAAACTTAGTGGGCCTCTTTTAGATAGAATAGATATTCAAATTGAAGTTGAAAGAGTAAACTATGATAAATTATCAAATAAAAGTAAAGAGGAGAGTTCTAGTGAAATAAAGCAAAGAGTTGAAAAGGCAAGATTAATTCAACAAAAAAGATATGAAAATGAAAATATATTTTCAAACTCCGAATTAAATCATAAGCAGTGTGAAAAATATTGCAAAATAGATGAAGAAAGCAAAGAATTATTAAAAAAAGCTTTTATAAATCTAGGATTAACTTCTAGAGCTTATTTGAAAATTTTAAAAGTAGCTAGAACAATAGCAGATTTAGAAGGTAGCGAAAATATTGAAAAAAGACATATTTCAGAAGCAATACAATATAGAAGTTTAGACAAAAACTTTTTTAAAAATTAAAAAGGAGAAAAAAGTAATAACTATGAAAATAATAAAATCAACGCAGAAAAATTATCCAGAAAAGTTATTAAAGATAAAAAACTATCCAAAAAAATTATATGTAGAAGGAAATTTAGAATTATTTGATAAACCAATAGTTGCAATTGTTGGTTCAAGAGATTGCAGTGAATATGGAAAAGAACAAGCAAAAAGATTTTCGGAAGAATTATCAAAAAAAGGTATATGCATAATAAGTGGATTAGCTAGAGGAATAGATACAATTGCACATATTAATTCAATTGAAAAAGAGGGAAAAACTATTGCGGTCTTAGCTTCTGGATTTAAAAATATTTATCCACCAGAAAATAAAATCTTAGTAGAAAAAATTGTAAACTCAGGTGGAGCTGTAATTTCTGAATTTCAACCAGATGAAGAAATTGATATGAGTAAGTTTCCTAGAAGAAATAGAATAATAAGTGGACTAGCTGATGCAATTTTAGTGATAGAAGCTAAATATAGGAGTGGAAGTACAATTACAGCTAGATATGGATTTAGACAAAATAAAGAGGTATTTTGTATTCCAGGGAATATAAGTGAAAAAAATAGTTATGGAACAAATAAATTAATACAAGAAGGAGCAAGTCTTGTAATCTCGCCAATGGATATATTAAATAGTTTAAATTATGATGAGTGTGATGAAAAAATAAATATTGATGGAAAATATAAAGAAGTATATGAAAATATTGGAACAATTCCAGTATCAGTTAATGAAATCTCAAAAAGAGCTAATAGAACGATTCAAGAAATAAATGAGATATTATTTATGCTTGAAGTTGATGGATTTATAAAAAGTTTGCCAGGAGATAAATATGTGGTAAAAGAATAAAAAATTATTTAATAAAATATTAATTTGAAAAAAGATAAGAAGAAGTGGAATATGAGTGAAAATCAAGAATTAGGAAAGATAGGAGAAAATTTTGCATGTAGATATTTAAGAGAAAAAGGATATAAAATTTTATGTAGGAATTTTAGATGTAGGCAAGGAGAAATTGATATAATTGCACAAGACAAGAAGGAAATTGTATTTATAGAAGTAAAAACAAGGATGAGTTTAAATTGTGGTTTGCCATCAGAAGCGGTAAACAAACAGAAGAAAAAACATATTTTAAAGGCAAGTAAATATTTTATTTATTTTAACAAGTTAGAAGGAAGAAGTATAAGATTTGATATAATTGAAATTTATAAAAAAGATAAATTTTATATTAATCATATTAAGAATATAGATATTTTATTTTAAACTAATAGTAATATGAATAAAAAAACTTTAAAATAGATTTCTTGTCGAAAACTTTTTATAAATCGACAAAACTTACTATGGAAATAAATGGAAAAAGAAACTATAATATTTATAGTTTCTTTTTTTATAGTTTGAGCAAAAATAAAATCTTAAATTATAAAAAATAATTTTAAACAAAGGAGGGAGTAAGATGATTTCGAAGTATGACAAAGAAAATAAAATACTTACATTAATAATAACAGAAGAAATTGACCAACATACAGCAGATAATATTAGAAGAAAATTAGATAATGAAATAGAAATTTATAATTCAAAAAAGGTAATTTTTGATTTTACAAATATAACATTTATGGATAGTTCAGGAATAGGAATGGTACTTGGAAGATATAAATTAGTAAAGATGTTAGGAGGAGAATTTGAATTAATTAATGTAAATAGAAGGCTTAAAAAAATATTTGATATGAGTGGAGTATCAAGAATAATTAAAATTAATAATGAAGGTTTAATAGCAAAGGAGGAAAACAATGAAGAGGCTATATGATAATGAAATGAAATTAGAATTTTCAAGTAAAACTTGTAATGAAGCATTTGCAAGAATAGCAGTTGCAGCATTTGTATCACAGCTGGATCCTACTATTGATGAATTATCAGATATAAAAACGGCAATTTCAGAGGCTGTAACAAATAGTATTATTCATGGTTATGAAGAAGGAGAGGGCACTGTAAAAATTGAAGCAAGAATTTATTTAGATACAGTTCAAATTGAAATCATAGATAACGGTAAAGGAATTGAAAATGTTGAGATGGCAATGAAACCATTATATACATCTAAGCCAGATTTAGAAAGGTCAGGAATGGGCTTTACAATAATGGAAAGTTTTATGGACGAAGTAAAGGTTGAATCAGCTTTAGGATTTGGCACAAGGGTTATTATGAAAAAGAAAATTACTCCTAAAGAAGATTTAAAAGAAGATAATTTATCAGATGAAAAACAAAAAGAAGACATAAAAAATACATTAGGAGCATAGAAAATAGGAGAAGATAAGTGGACGAAAATCTTAAGATAAAAATATTAGAAGCACAGAATGGAAACAAGAATGTGCTTAATGAACTTGTCTTGGAAAATAAAGGATTAATTGTAAATATAGCAAAAAGATTTGAAAATAGAGGTTATGAATTTGAAGATATATATCAGATTGGGGCAATAGGTTTTATAAAAGCAGTTCAAAAATTTGATTTTTCTTATAATGTGATGCTTTCAACTTTTGCTGTAACATATATAATAGGAGAAATAAAAAGATTTTTAAGAGATAATGGACCAATAAAAATTTCTAGGCAAATACAAGAATTATCAAGCAAAATTGCCATAGAGCAAAAACAAAATCCTGATATAAGCATTGAAGATTTAGCAAAAAAATTAAAGGTTGAAAAAGAAGAAATAGCAATAGCACTTGACAGTAAACAATCTATAAAGTCAATATATGATAAGTCAGATGATGATGACATTACTTTAATAGATAGACTCGCTTCAAAGGAAAATAACGAAGAAATAATAGTTAATAAACTAGCATTAAAGCAATGCATAAATAATTTAGAACCAAGAGAAAAAAAGATAATTTTTTTACGATATTATAAATGTCAAACTCAAAAAAAGGTAGCTGACATTATTGGAATTAGCCAAGTACAAGTTTCAAGAATAGAAAAAAGAGTTTTAGAAAATTTAAGTAAGGAATTAAAAGAAGCATAATGAAAAAATTTTTTTTATTATTTTTTATTTTTATTATATTAATATTTATTATTCCGGCAATATTTGCAAATTCTTTTTATAGTACTGCTGTGAAAGAGCCAGAAAATATTACAAATGTGGTGGAAGAAAAAGTTGAACCATATAATTATAAGGAACATGGAACTATAAAATTATTACATAAAAATGAAGATAGAGTTGAAGAAATGCGGATTAGATGAATATTTATTAGGTGTCGTTTCAAGTGAAATGCCAGCAACCTTTGAATTAGAGGCTTTAAAAGCACAGGCTGTTGTTGCAAGAACATATACATTATATACAATTAAAAATGGAAAGAAACATGAAAATGCAGATATTTGTGATGATTCAAATTGCTGTCAAGCATGGATTTCAAAAGAAGATAGAATGGCAAGATGGGATGAAGGAGTAAGGGAAGAAAACTGGAATAAAATTGTAAAAGCTGTGAATGAAACGAAAGGAAAGATGATTGTATATGAAGGGGAAGTTATAGATGCTTTTTTCCATTCAAATAGTGGTGGAATTACTGAAAGTCCAAAAGAAGTTTGGGGAGGAACAAATTATCCATATTTACAATCAGTTGAAACAGCTGGAGAAGATGCATATTCTCAATACAGCTCTGAGGTTATATTATCTAAAGAAGAATTGAAGGAAAAGCTTTTAGAAAAACACCAAGATTTTAATATAGATTATAATCAAGAAGATTGCATAAAAATTTTAGATTATACAGAGGGGCAGAGAGTTAAAACTATAAAAATAGGAAACTTAAATTTATCAGGTGTGGAAGTTAGAACTATGTTAGGGCTAAGATCAGCTAATTTTAATGTACAAATTGATGGAGATAATATTAAATTTAGTGTTATTGGTTATGGGCATGGAGTAGGAATGAGTCAAACAGGTGCAGATAGTATGGCGAAGAATGGCAGTAACTACGAAGATATTATTAAGCATTTTTACACAGGTGTAGAAATTGTGGATATGTAGGTAGTGATTTTCTGGTTATTATATGTGTATATATTCTTTTTTGTGTATTAATTATATATGTCAATTTTATTTGTAAATAAATGTATATAAGCCTAAAAAATGGAAATAATTCAATTAAGAAATTTTTTAGGAGGATATATATGAGAGAAAGAAAAAATGAAGAAAAAAATAATAAAAAATGGCTTAGTATTACGGGATTTTTAATATCCATTTTTTTACTATTAATAGCAATAGTTTTATCAGCAAATGAAGAAAAGGCCACAAGAGAAGCAAAAATAAATAGGAATGTAACAATAGTAGAACAAACAAGTTCAGAATTTAGTAGAACGGTAAATGAAATTAGAGAAGAAATAAAAAATAATACAAATGTAAATACCAATGCAACTGGTGATTCTGAAAATGTGATACAAAATCAAGTTTTTACTAATGAATCAAATGAAGATAATGAAAATACTAATAATAATCAAGTAACTGAAAATAATTCAAATAATAACAGTAACACAAATAAAGAAAATAATGATGAAGATGAACTTAATCCAAACGCAAAGGATACATCAAATAAAAATGCTACAGGTGAAAATCAGGCTCAAGATCAATTTATAAAGCCAGTAGATGGAGAAAATATAACAAGTTATTCAATGGATAGTTTAACTTATTCTAATACGCTTCAAGAATGGATTACTCATAGAGGAATTGATATAAAAGCAGATAAAACTACAGTTGTAAAAGCATCAGCTTCAGGAACTGTAAAATATATAAAAGAAGATCCTAGATATGGACTAAGTATAACAATAGATCATAAAAATGGATTTCAAACTGTATATTCAAGCTTGCTTAGTACAGAATTTGTAAAAGAAGGGGATGAAGTTCAACAAGGTCAATCAATTGGAACAGTTGGAAATTCAGCTGTATTTGAAACTCTTGATGGAAGTCATTTGCATTTTGAAATCCTAAAAGATGGAGAATATGTTAATCCGGATATATATATAAAATAAAAAAAATAAAATACAAATAAAAATACAATAGTTTTTGTTGTTTGCTGTCGCAGATAAAACAAAAGTTTTATCGCTCCATTCGCGCTTACGCTTGGTCGCTGCGCACAACTGCAAACTATTGTATTTTTATTTGTTTTATATGTTTATAGATTATATATATTTTTATATTATTGCAAATTAATAGTTCAAATAAGTTTACAGTAAAAATAAACATAATTTTGAAATAAGGAATTATGTTTATTTTTTTGCAAAAAAACAAATTGTAACATATTTGTAACAATACCATCAAAGTATTGAAAATACTGTAAAATTAATAGTCAATAGACATAATTTTTTTTGACTTTTTTCGACAAAAATGGTAGCATAAATTCATCATAAGAAAAGTAGGTGATTAAATGATTTACCAAGAGGATATTATTAACTTACAGACAGATATTAAAGAAAAAATTGGTCAAAAGATAATAGTAAAAGGATCTTTAGGAAGAAGTAGATCGTTTGAAAAAGAAGCAACAATAGAAAAAGCTTATCCTAATATTTTTGTGGTTAAGTATGAAGAAAACGAAAGAAATGTTTCATACCAATATAAAGATGTACTAACGAGAACTGTTGAGGTTGACGTATTTGATGGAGAAAGTTATAGCCCACTTATTCCACCAATGGTTAAAACTCAAAAGAAAGTTAAAACGTCATTAGACTAAAATATGTATATTTAATATACATTCAAATGCACCTTATTTATTAAATAAAGGTGTATTTTTTATTTTTAAAATCTAATCATATTTTAGCATACCTCGCATATATTTAAGTAAATATTAAGGAGGTAAGCTATGGCTGTAAAGTTAGAAAAAAATAAACTAGCTGTCAATCAAATTATTTCAAATCAAAATGAATCAATAACAATTGAAGGAGATAGCATTGTTCCTGACATAAAACCGGACATACTAGAAATTGTTGGAACAAGTGGAATAGTAAATGTTTATAAAAAAGAAGTAATGGATGGAAAAATTAGAATTGATGGTGCAGTAAATGTATATGTTATGTACATTGGAGATGATGGAAAGACTAAAGGTGTAAGAAGCGTAAATCATGTTTTAGACTTTTCTCAAAGTTTTAATATAGAAGATATTACATCTGATATGAATGTAAATATAGATGTTAAATTACTTTCAATAGAAAGTAGAATAATAAATGAAAGAAAAATAAATTTAAAGGCAATGTTAAACTTTGACATACAAGTGCTAGCAAGTAATGAGGTTGAATATGTTAATAATGTTGATTTAAAAGATATACAGAAATTAGAAAAGACAATTCAAGTTAATACAGTTTTAGGTGTTGGTCAAACTAGGTCAACAGTAAAAGAAACTATAAAAATTGATGCAAATGATAATTTAGCGGAAATTTTAAAGGTAAATAGTGATATAGGAAATAGAAATATAAAAATTAGTTATAATAAAATCTTAGCTAAGGCTGATTTACGTTTGAAAATATTATATTTAACAGAGGATGGAAGAATAAATACAGCTAATGCAAAATTTCCTATTATAGGATTTATTGATATGCAAGACATTAATGAAAATGACCCTTGTGAATACGATTTTGAGATAAAGAATATGGTGATAAAACCAAATAGTGCAAGCGAACATTCAATATATGCAGAAGTGGAGATTGGGATAAATGCAATTGCGTATAATAATAAAGAAATAAATGTTATTGAAGATTTATATAGTCCTAGCACGAATTTAAGTTTTAAACAAAATAATATTCAGATGATACAAAATAAGTCAATGTTTAATGGAACTTTAAATGTAAATCAAAAAGAACTATTAAGCATGGCAGATGAAAAAGTTTATGATGTAGATGTTAATGTTCTTGTTGAAGATATAAAAGTAAATGATAATGAAGTTTGGGTTAGTGGAAATATTAATTTAATATTTATTTGTTCATCAAATGGAAATACAGGAATTCAGACGAAAAGTTTAAGTATACCTTTTGAAAATAAAATTAGTTGTAATGGGTTAAATAGAGATGCAAATATAAAATTAAAAACAGATGTAAGTTTGCAAGATTTTAATATATTGCATGGAGGCGAAATTAATATTAAATTAGATATTAACTTTAATATAATATCTTCAAATGATGTACAATTAAGGTTAATTAATGATATACAAGAAATAGAAAATGCAAATCAAGATGATTATAATATGGTTATATATCAAGTAAGAAAAAATGATAGTTTATGGAAAATTGCTAAAGAATTTAATAGTACAGTTCAAAGTATAATTGATACAAATGAATTAAAAAGTAATCAAATAATGCCAGGTCAACAATTGTTTATAGAAAAATATATGGGGTAAGATGGATAAGATTTATTCAAGATTTCGAATACCGAGAATAGTTAGTACGAAAAAAATAGATAGACATAAAAAATTCTTGATAATTTTAATGATAGTTATAATAATTGCATACTTTTCAGCGGTAAAAATAATAGATGGAATTACTCCATTTATAGAAAGGCAATCAAGAGTTTTAGCTAGATCAGCAGCAGCTACAATTTCTAACAATGCAACAAAAGAAAAAACAGAAGGAATATCCTATCAAGATTTATGTTCTGTAGAAAAAGATGAAGATGGTAATGTTAAATTAATAAAGTTAGATGTAATAACGATAAATCAACTTTGCTCAAGTATTGCTCTTCAAGTTCAGGAAGAATTAAGCAAGCAAGGAAATTCTAAATTTGATATAAGCTTAGGTACAATTACAGGTAATAAATTTTTTATTGGAAAGGGGCCTAAAATTAGATTAATTTTAGTTACAGAAGGCAATATAGAAACAAATATAAAATCAGAATTTTCAGATGCAGGTATTAATCAAACTCTTCATAGAATTTATATAGATATAACTTGCCATATTACAATGCTTTCACCCTATAAAGATATTGATGAAGATGTTCAAACGCAGGTGTTATTAGCAGAAGCAGTCATAGTTGGTAATATACCAGATACGTATTATAATTTAAATGGAATTAATGAAAGTGATACACTAAACGTTTTGCAATAAAAAAGACTCTATCTACATTTTTTAGATAGAGTTTTATTCATCTTCGTATTCAACATCATCAAATATCGGATCATTGAAAAATTCGGATAAGTCAATATTAAAACCCTCGCATATATGTAATATAGTTGATAGCCTTGGGCTTTTACTTTTTCCATAAAATATACTAAAAATTGTTGAAAAAGGAAGTCCGGATTTTGTTGCTAATTTATTTAGTGATATGTCTTGTTCATCACATAAATCTATTATTCTATTTTGTATAGCGTAACATAATTCCATTTTACACCTCTTTTCGTCAAAATTATACCAAAAGAGATTTTTAAATAGTTGCGACATTTCGCAAACAATAAAATATTTTCTGATTTTTGTGTAAAAAAATAAATGTAAACATTTTTTTGTGTTTACATTTATTCTTCGATTTTACAAACTTTTTGCCTACTTTCATTTTTTAGCTTCAGATGTTTTACAATAAACAATATAATATTAGAATTATAAATTATACATATTATCTTTTTTTATCCAAACAGAAACGCTTCCACCATTTACATAGAAAATCCCATTTCCATCTTCATCAACATATACAGTTTCTTTTATATTACCAGTACAATCATATAAAACTGTGTTTGCAAGATTTTTTCCAACATTCATTTGTTTACATCCACCTTTACCGTCACTTAGAATTACAGCTAAACCAGAATCTTGGTGATAGTAATCTCCTTCACGAGTCCATCCAATAATATCAGGATCATCTATATAATCTCGTTGTTTTCCATAAGCTAAATTTTTTCTAGCAAGTAAAAGAATATCTAAAAATTCTTTCATAGAAGGTATATTTTTATCTGGAACACCATAATAATCACCATAAAAAATGCAAGGAATTCCTTTTTCTCTAAGCATTATCATGCTGTATGCAAGAGGTCTAAACCAATCTTTTATCCATGATTCAAGAGACTGTCCTGGCTCTGTATCATGATTATCAACAAAAGTAACTGTTTTTGATGGTCTTCTATCAACTAGAGTATCTTCAAAGATTTGTCTCATATCATAATAACCAGAACTTTCAGAAGCTATTTTAAAATGATCATGTAAAGGAACATCAAAAAGTGAATCTACTTGGTCATTATAGTCTAAGTAATTAATTAATGAATCAACATTTGTACTAAAATATTCTCCAACTGTAAATAAATCTTTATTAAAAGTATTTTTTAATCGAGAAAGCCATCTTTTATAAAATGATGAACGGATATGTTTTACAGCATCTAATCTAAAACCATCGACATTTGTTTGAGTTAAAAACCACTTGCCCCAAGAATTAAGATCATCAACTGTATCTAAATTATTAAAGTCAACATCACAGCCCATTAAGTAATCATAATTTCCAAGCTCTTTATCAACTTCATCACTAAAATGTTTTCCATAAAATCTAAAAATTCCAGTTTCTTTTGCGTTATCATCATAATCAATAGAGGTAAAATGTGACCAATCAAGTTTAAAATCAGAATACTTATTGTGTCTGCCCTCAAAATTATATTTAGTCCAAGCAGATATATGCCTTAAATCTCCGATTACCTCGTTTCTATTATCTGGATTTATTTTATATGATATAATATCTTGTTTTTCATCAGCACCCATTCTATGATTTAAAACAATATCAGCTAGAACTTGAATTCCTTCTAATTGAAGAGCTCTAATTGCTGCAATATATTCATCTTTAGTTCCATATTTTGTTCTAACAGTTCCCTTTTGATTGAATTCACCTAAATCATATAAATCATACACACCATAACCGGTATCATTTATTCCTCCAGCACATTTACAAGCTGGGGGAAGCCATATAGAGGTGATGCCTAACTTTTTAAGTTCTGGAGCTTTTTTTATTAGTTTTTGCCATAAATTGCAATTGTTAGGAAGATACCACTCAAAATATTGTATCATTGTTTTATTATTGCTTTTCATAAGTTATTCTTCGTATAATGTAAATAAATTTATTATACGAATTTCTCCTTTCTTATTTTGTAATTGAATACAAATTAAGAAAAATAATATAGAAATTAATTCTAAAAATTTTTCATTAGTTTTTTTAATATTATCATATTTTTTTATTTGTTACAACATTAAAATAGTAATTATAATAAGTTAAAATTTTATATAAATAAATGAAAGGTAATTGAAAATAATAAAAAAATTAAATGCAAAATAAAAATATAATGCTTTTTGTGGCTTGCTGTCGCTAGCTGAAATTTCATTTCAGCGCTCCATTCGCGCTTGCGCTTGGTCGCTGCGCGCCACTGCAAAGCTTTATATTTTTATTTTTTTGCTTTAAAATTTATAAATTTGGAATTTTTTCAATTTGAAATTGCAACATAAAAATTTAAAAATTTAAAAGTTAAAATATGGAAAAAATATTTAGCTAATAACACAAATATACTTGTATTTTCTTGAAAAAAATGGTATAAATTAAATAGTTCTATTTTGACAAAGAGGAATTTTATGGACAAATTAAATGAGTTTTTCGATTTTATAAAAAGTATTAAAATGTCACAAGTTATAAATTGGTTGATAGCTTTAGCAATAATAATAGCTTTTTGTTTAGTAAGCTCAATAATTTCTTATGGAATAGTAAAACTATTTTTTAGAAAATATGAAAAAGAAGAGATAAAAAAGAGTAATATTTACAAAACATTAAAAATATTTTTAAAAATATTAGGCATTTATGTAGCAAGCAAAGTGATTGAATTACAACAATTTCAAGATGAATTTATAGATAAATGTTTTTTTGTAGTTGTGATATGGACACTTGCGAGACTAATATCAAGTGTATTTGAAGAAAGACAGATTCTTTTAGAAAAGCTAAATAAATCAGCACATGTTAACAACACACTTTTTACTACAGTTGTAAGTAAAGTTGTGAAAATTGTTTTGTATATTATTGCATTATATATAACACTGAAAGAATTTGGCTATGACATTAGTGGACTTGCAACTGGACTTGGATTAACTGGAGCTGTTGTTGCTTTAGCTGCACAGGATTTTATAAAACAGATAATTTCTGGATTAGCTATTTTTACTGATAAACCTTTTGAAATAGGTGATTGGGTTGAAATAGGAGAAATTTCTGGAAATGTAGAAGATATTACAATAAAGAGTACTAGAATTAGAACAATTGAAGATACAATTGTAATAGTTCCTAATGACTTGGTAACAAGTTCTAATGTGATAAACTGGCAAAAAATTAAGAAAAGAGTTTTTAGAGCTAATATTAAGCTTGCATTAGAAACAGATGAAAGTACTGTAGAAAAGGTTTTAAATAGAATCAGATTTATTTTAAAATATAATGAGGATATAATAGCAGAATCTATAAGTGTGCAATTAGGAAAAATAGAAGAAGATGCACTAAATATTGAAATTTATTTAGAGACAACTGTTACTAAATATTCTGAATACAGAGATTTTTATAATAAAATAAATTTAACAATTTTAAATATTTTAGAAAGCCAAGGTGTTGAGCTTGCATATCCGGGAAGAAATATTTATTTAAAAGATAGTGAGAAATTAAAAAAATCTACTACAAAAACAAAACCAGCAAAAATACTCAAATAATTCACAAAATAAACATATTTATGTGATAAAATAAAATTTAAGTTAAATCTTTTAATGAGATCTTAGAAAGGATTAGAAAAATGGAAGATATAACAATATTAATTGTTGACGACGAAGCAAGAATTAGAAAATTAGTAAAAGATTTCTTAACCAAAGAAGGATATAAAACTTTAGAGGCAGAAGATGGAGAAAAAGCATTAAAAATATATGAAGAAAATAATAAAGAAATTAATTTAATTTTGTTAGATGTTATGATGCCAAAGCTTGATGGATGGTCTGTGTTAAGACAAATAAGACAAACTTCAAAAATTCCAGTAATTATGCTAACAGCAAGAGCAGAAGAGCAAGATGAATTGTTTGGATTTGAACTTGGAGTTGATGAATACATTACAAAACCATTTAGTCCAAAAGTATTAGTTGCTAGAATTAAAGCTATTTTAAATAGAGCTAAACCAGAAAAAAATGAAGTAAAAGATTATGGTGGAATAAAAATAGATTTAGATGGAAGAAATGTTTCGATAGATGGTAAAAATGTAGAATTAAGCTTAAGAGAATATGAGCTTTTAAAATACTTATTAGACAATGAAAATGTAGCTTTATCACGAGATAAAATTTTAAATAATGTATGGAATTATGACTATTATGGAGATTCTAGAACAATAGATAGTCATATAAAGAAGATTAGACATAAATTAGGAAAAAAAGGAAAGTATATAAAAACAATGAGGGGCATTGGATATAAATTTGAAGTAAAATAGAGGGAAAAATGAATTTAGAAGAAAAATTAAAATCTATAAGATTTAGACTTTTTGCAATATTATTAATATCAACAATGCTTATAATTTTTGTAATAGTCATAGTAAATAATCTTGTTTTAAAAACATTTTATACATATTCTAAAGCAAAAGAAGCTAAAAAAATTAATGATGAATTAAATAGATATTATAATAGTGTAATTCAATATAATATTAATTCAGAATTAAGGCAATTAGAAACTAAAAATGATATGGAAATATTAATTAGAGATAATTATGATGAAATAGTATATTGTGAAAATAAAGCAATTATAGGATATGTTTCAAGAATATCAATTGATAAAAATGCTAAAACTATATATTCTGATAAAAATACAATAATAAAACAGAGCGATGAGAGAAATGATAAATTCATGATGTTAATATCTAATTTAGATAATGGCTATAAATTATATATTAGAATTCCTATTATTCCAATAGAAGAATCAGTTAAGATTTCGAGTGAGGCACTTATAATTATAGGAATATTTATGGCTGTAGTATCTGGAATTGTTGCATCGATTATTTCTAAAAAAGTTACACAAAGAATTGTAAAATTAAATGACATAACAAAGAAAATGTCGAAATTAGATTTTAGTGAAAAGTTTGAAGAAAATGGAATAAATGATGATGAAATTGATACATTAGGAAGAAATATAAATATAATGTCAGAAAAGCTAGAATCGACAATTGGTCAATTAAGAAAAAATAATAATCAACTAGAAAAAGATATTGAAGAAAAATCAAAGATTGATGATATGAGAAAGCAATTTATATCTGATGTGTCACATGAACTAAAAACGCCAATAGCTTTAATTCAAGGATATGCAGAAGGCTTAGCAGAAAATGTAAATACAGATGATGAATCAAGAAAGTTCTATGCCGAAGTAATAATTGATGAATCAAATAAAATGGACAAAATGGTAAAAGAATTGCTTGAACTTATGAAATTAGAGCAAGGTGAATTACAAATAAAAGATGAAGAATTTGATTTAAATGAAATAATTAAAGAAGAGATAAAACGAGAAACTAAAGTTATAAAGGAAAATAATATAGAAATAGATTATGAAAAAAATAAGAAAATTAAAGTATATGCAAATCCTGAACTCATAGAAAAAATAGTTAATAATTATTTAACTAATGCAATAAAACATTGCAAGATGAAAGATAAAGAAAAGAAAATTGAAATTAGAACAGAAAAAACGAGAGAAAATAAGTTAAGATTATTTGTTTATAATACTGGAGATAAAATTGATGAAGATGCACAGGAAAAAATATGGAACAGGTTTTATAAAGTTGATTCATCAAGAAATAGAGATGATGGTGGAACGGGTATAGGTTTAGCAATTGTTAAGGCAATTATGAATAAATATAATAACGAGTTTGGCATTAATAATTATAAAAATGGGGTTGAATTTTATTGTGATATGAATATAAAATAATCCGAACTCAAAGGAGGCAGTGCTTAATTTTAAATAAAAAATAATAAAATGTATTTACAAAATTGTAAAATGCTGGTAAAATATTTATATGATTAATTTTAATAAATTCAATGTAAATATTTTATCAGTATTAATTTCTTCAATAATTTTTATAATCATAATTTTTTCTATAAATTTCGCAATGAAAACTATTGAAACAAGTAAATTAATTTCAGAAGAAAATAATATAGAAAATAGCATATCTGAACCTGATATTAATGATATAAAAAAATGGACATTACAGATAGATAGTATAAATCTTGAGGCCAATATTAAACAGATGAATGAAGATATACCTGATGACGAATATATAGGTCATTTTAAGGAAAGTAACATTATAGGAAATAATGTTGCTTTAATTGCGTACAATTATGGGAAAAATAATAATTATTTTGCAAATTTAAAGGAAATAGAATTAGGTGAAAAAATTGTTTATACTGTTAATAATAAAAAAAGAGTATATAAAGTTATTTCAAACAAAATAATAGAAAAATCTAGTTTAAAAAATATTATAAAAGTTAATAATAACTATGAACAATATTTAAAATTATTTACATATATAAAAGATTTAGATAATAAACTAAGATATATCTGTGCAAAAGAAATAATTGACATATAAGGCGTTTGGGTCTATAATAGTTATATCAAGATTAAAAGTTAATTGGATAAAATTAGGTAAAATTTTGGTTAACTTAAAAAATATATTAAGAAAGAATATGTTTATAAAATCTATATTAAACATATTATGCGAGGAGAAAGTATAAATGCCAAAAAATAATAATAAAAAATTAATAATTATAGTAATATTAATTTTATTTTTGATAGGAATAATTGTAGGAATTGTATTAGGAATGAATTCAAAACATTCATTAAAACTTGAAGAAATAGAAGCAAAAGATGCAAAATATTTTATTTTACAAAAAGATAATAAGTATGGAGTAATTGATACAAATGGACAAGTTGTAATTGAGCCTCAATATGATGGTCTAAAAATTCCTAATCCAACTAAAGAAGTTTTTATTTGTTTAGTGGATATTGATAATGATGTTTGGAATGCAGTAAATACAAATAACGAAAAAATATGGCCAAATTATACTAGTGTAGATGCAATTTCTCTTAAAACAATAACAAGCTTAGTACCTTATGAAAAAACTGTTCTTAAATATCAAGAAGGTAATTTATATGGAATAATGGATTATGAGGGAAAGAAGATTACAGAAGCAGAATATGAAGAAATAGTAAATATAGATTATAAAGAAGGATATTTAAAAGTAAAAAAAGAAGAAAACTATGGAGTTATAGATATTAAGGGACAAAAAATATTAAACGAAGAGTATGAAAATATATTATCTGATGGGTATTATGATGAGAAAACAAAGTATTCTGAAGCAGGATTTATACTTAGAATAAAAACTGATGATGGATATAAATTTGGTTATGCTACAACATCAGGAAAAATAGTTTTAGAACCAATTTATAATGAAGTAAATAGGATAACAGAAATTGAAAATAATAAAGATGTATATTTCATAACATCATTAAATGGTAGATATGGTCTTTTAAAGAATAATAAAACTATTTTAGAAAATGAATATATAAATATTGATTATGATAAAACAAATGAGATAGTAATTGTTCAAAAAGATTCATCTCAGGGTGTTTTTGATATAAGTGGAAAAAATATTATTCCTATTGATTATGATACCATTATAATTGGTGGAGAATATATTAATGCAATAAAAGAAGAAAATACGATAATATTTGATAAGAATGGAAACACTATAGATACTGAAGATGCAAGTAAAGAAAGAGTTTCAGATAAATATAGCATAATAATTGATAAAGACGATAATTATAATATTGTAGACAACAATAACAATAAATTATTAACTACTAATTATTCATACATTGAATATTTTAGAGATGATTTGTTTATTGCAACTAATGAATCAAAAACTGGACTTATAAAGGCAGATGGATCAAATGTAGTACCTTTAGAATATAATACAGTTCAAAAAATAGATGGAACTAATTGTTTACAAGCTACAAAACTAGATGAAAATAAAAATACTATAATAAATAGTAAAGGTGAAATACAAGAAGGGTTAGAGAATGGAACTATAATACAAGAAGATAATTACTTAAAAATTGTTTCAGATAAAGCAATAAAGTATTATACATTAGATGGAGAAGAAACAACATATAAAAATTTATTTCCAAATAATACAATCTATGCTACAAAACAAAATGATAAATGGGGATTTAAAGACAGTAATGGCAATGTTATAGTAGATTATCAATATGATTTTGTTACTGAACAGAATGAAAATAATGTAGGTGTGAAAAAAGATGGCAAATGGGGAGTTCTTGATTTAAGCGGAAATGTGGTTAAAGAATGTACTTATGAATTAGAATATAATGATGTTAAATTTTTAGGGGAATATTATGCAATATATTCAAATCTAGGATTACCAATTTATTGTGGAGACTAAGTTAGGATTATTATATAAGATTAAAATTTAAAAGATGAAATTAAATTTTATGAAAAAATTGTGGGGATAAAATGTTTGTAAAAGAAGAAATAAAAAAAATAGTAGATAAAGCAGAAAATGAAGTAAAAGAAGAATTTGAAAAAATTGAAGAAATAAATGAATGCAATTCACTTAAAGTTTTAGAAGCTTTTCAACATAATAATATATCAGAAGTGCATTTTAATGAAACAACAGGATATGGATATGATGATATTGGAAGAGATGCAATAGAAAGAATATATAGTGAAATATTTGGAACAGAAGATAGTCTGGTTAGAGGACAATTTATTTCAGCATCACATGCATTAAATGTAACTTTGTTTGGATTGTTAAGACCTAATGAAACAATGATAAGTATAAGTGGTAAACCTTATGATACACTTGATGAAGTAATAGGAATAAGAGAAAATCCAAGTTCTTTAAAATCTTTTGGGGTAAAATATGAACAAATAGATTTAATTAATGATGATTTTGACTATAAAAAAATAAAAGATAGATTATCAAAAAATGATATAAAATTAGTTGAAATTCAAAGGTCAAGAGGTTATGCACTTAGAAAAAGTATTACATTAGATAAAATAGAAAAAGTAATAAAAGCAATTAGAGAAGTAAATAAAGATGCAATAATTATGATAGACAATTGCTATGGAGAATTTACTAACAAAATAGAGCCAAGTAATTTAGGCGCAGATATTTTAGTTGGTTCACTAATAAAAAATCTTGGTGGTGGAATTGCACCAAATGGAGCTTATGTAGTAGGAAGAAAAGATTTAATAAAATTAGTATCAGAAAGATTAACTTTACCAGGTGAAGGAAAAGATGTAGGTCCAACATTAGGTATGAATAAAAAAATATTGCAAGGTTTATTCTTTGCGCCTAGTGTTGTTGCAAGTAGTTTAAAAACAGCAATTTTGACAAGTAAAATAATGGAAAATTTAGGATATAAAACTGTACCAAAATGGAATGAAGAAAGATCTGATATAGTCCAAACAATTGAATTTGGTGATAGAGAAAAGTTGATAAAATATTGTCAAGGAATTCAAATGGGTTCACCTATAGATTCTTCTTCTGCTCCAATTCCAGGAGATATGCCGGGATATGTTGACCAAGTAATAATGGCAGCAGGTGCATTTACACAAGGCTCATCAATAGAGCTTTCATGTGATGGACCATTAAGACCACCTTTTATTGCATTTCAACAGGGTGGATTAACCTATGAATATGGAAAATTAGGAGTAATGAAAGCAGTAGAAAATTTATTAAATTAATTATAACTAAAGAATAACTTAATAATTGATTTGCAAGTAATTTTTTATCAAACTTGCAAATCAGTTATTAAATTATTTTTATGTATATTATAGTTTAATGATTGAAAGTTATAAATTTACTATTGAATTAATAATATAAAAGGATAATTTGTATGAAAGTTATTGTAATCGGTGGTGGTCCTGCAGGAATACTATCAGCCATAAGTGCAAAAAAAGAAGGCAACCAAGTAACATTGATTGAAAAAATGAATAGTTTAGGAAAGAAACTTTTGATTACAGGAAAGGGAAGATGTAATATTACGAATGCAATAGATATATCTGAATTTATGAAAAATATTCCTTGTAATGGAAAGTTTCTATTTAGTGCATTTAAGAATTTTAATAATGAAGATATTTTAAATCTGCTTGATATACCTACAAAAGTAGAAAGAGGAAATAGAATATTTCCAGTAAGTGATAAATCATCAGATGTATTAGAAGCACTTATGAAAAAATTAAGGGGAGTAGAAGTAATTACAAATTGCAAAGCAGAAGAAATAATAGTAGAAAAAATTAGTTCAAATGAAGAATTGATAAAAAAGAATAATATAGATAAAGAATGTAAAATAAATCAAGAAAAAAATATTAATAATGAAATATATAGTAAATTAGAATATAATATAAAAAAGGTAGTAGGAGTAAAAACTAATAAAGGATTAATTAAAGCAGATAAGGTAGTTTTAGCAACTGGTGGTATGAGCTATCCTGGAACTGGTTCAACAGGTGATGGTTATGCTATTGCAAAAAAATTAGGACATACAATAACTGAAATAAAACCTTCACTAGTAGCACTTAAGGCATGCAAAAAAGATATTGAAATATGTCAAAGATTACAAGGCTTAAGTTTAAAAAATGTAAAAATTGATTTATTTGAAGATGATAAAAAAATTTACGAAGATTTTGGGGAAATGCTATTTACTCATTTTGGATTATCTGGCCCTATAATATTAAGTGCATCTGCACATATTAGAAATATAAAAATACATACTTATAAAATAAAAATTGATTTTAAACCAGCATTATCAGAACAAAAGTTAGATGATAGAATATTAAGAGATTTTAATAATGAAAAAAATAAAGATTTTAAAAATAGCTTAGATGAATTGCTACCAAAAAAATTAATACCAATAATAATTAAACTAAGTGAAATAGAGCCAGATAAAAAAATAAATGAAATTACTAAAGAAGAAAGAAAAAAATTAGTTGAGTTATTGAAAAATTTTGAAATACAAATAAATGATTTTGGAAACATAGAAGAAGCGATAATAACTTCAGGAGGAATAAATGTAAAAGAAATAAATCCGAAAACTATGGAGTCAAAAATAGTAAAAGGTTTATATTTTGCAGGTGAAGTTATAGATGTAGATGGATATACAGGTGGATTCAATTTGCAGATAGCATATTCTACAGGATATACAGCAGGATTGAATTAAAGGAGTGTATCAAATTGATATTAAATATATAAGTAAATTTGGTGATAAGAGAGGAATAATAGTAAAATTGAATACTATAAAAAATGAAAGCACAGCAGAAATTGTTGTTAAAAAATCAAAATTTATAGCAAATACTTTTCAAGTAAATTCCAAGGAAGAAGCAGAAGAAAAAATAAATGAAATAAGAAAAAAATATTATGATGCAAAACATAATTGTTATGGATATATTGTAGAAAATATAGAAAAAAGCAGTGATGATGGAGAACCAAGTAAAACAGCAGGAGCACCAATTTTAGAACTTTTGAAAAAGAAAAATTTACAAAATGTACTAGTAATAGTAACAAGATATTTTGGGGGGATTTTATTAGGTACAGGAAGATTAGTTAGAGCATATTCGCAAGTTGCTCAAGAAGCTCTTGAAATTTCAGGAGTTACTACTAAAATTAAAGGAGAAAAATATACAATTTTTATAAATTATGAAGATCAAAAAGATGTATTATATTGGTGCAAAAAGATGAATATAAAGGTAATAGAAACAAATTATAATAATGATGTAAAATTACAACTTGAATCTACAAAAGAATCTAGAGAAAATCTTTTTAATAATATAAAGAAAATAAAAAATTATATTATAAATGAAGATAATATATACATAGAAAATTAAATAAGTATAATAAAAATACAATAGTTTATAGTGTTTGCTGTCGCTATTTATGCACAATTGAAAACTATTGTATTTTTGTGATATTAAAAAAATATATAAAAAAGTCGAAAAAAATTATACGATAATTTGCAGTAAAATCAACCTTTACAGAGAAAATTGGAAAAAGTTAGTAAAAATACTTGCAATCCTAAATAAAATAAAATATAATGAAATGGTAAAATTTACAAATTTAAAAATATTTAGGAGGGAAACAAAAGTGAATATGAATGAGAAAATTAAAGTTTTGATAGCAGATGACAATTATGAATTTAGTAACACATTAAAAAAATATTTAGAAGGAGATAATGAATTAGAGGTTGTTGGAATTGCAAGTGACGGAGAAGAAGCTTATGATCAAATAATAGCTTTAAAACCAGATGTAGTCTTATTAGATGTGATAATGCCACATTTAGATGGTTTAGGTGTACTAGAAAGATTAAGTAAAATTGCATTGGGAAAAACACCAGTTTATATAATGGTTTCAGCAGTTGGACAAGATAAGATAACTCAAAAAGCAATTGCATTAGGTGCTGATTATTATGTTGTAAAACCTTTCGATATTTCAGTATTAATAGACAGAATTAAAGAAATTAAAAATTATAATCCAGAAGAACTTAAAAGAACAATTACAGGAAATAAAGAAACAAAATCACAATATATCCAAGTTACAAATAAAGACGAAAAAGATAATTTAGAAGCATTAGTAACAAATGTAATTCACGAAGTAGGAGTACCTGCTCATATAAAGGGATATCAATTTTTAAGGGAAGCAATTATAATGGTTGTAAATGATATAAATATAATAAATCAAATTACAAAGGAACTTTATCCTGACATTGCAGAAAAGTTTGGTACAACTCCATCAAGAGTAGAACGTGCAATTCGTCATGCAATAGAAGTTGCATGGGGAAGGGGAGATCCTAAAACAGTTGAAGGAATTTTTGGATATACAATTTCAGCAGATAAGGGAAAACCAACGAACTCAGAGTTTATCGCAATGATTGCAGATAAATTAAGACTAGAATTAAAAACTGCATAAGTTTTATTTAAATATAAAATATAAAAATAACCATTCTCTTATCAAAAGTAGGATGGTTATTTTATTAAAATTTATTTTGCACTTTTAGCAATTTTGCAAACTTCTGTAAATGCTTTAGCATCATTTACAGCTAAATCTGCAAGCATTTTTCTATTGATTGTAACATTAGCTTTTTTAAGCCCTGCAATTAGTGTGCTATAAGTCATATCATTTAATCTAGCAGCTGCGTTAATTCTTACAATCCATAATTTTCTAAAATCACTTTTTCTATCTTTTCTTCCAGTAAAAGCGTAGTTTCCAGATTTCATAACGGCTTGCTTAGCTTGTCTAAATCTATAACCTTTAGCGCCATAATAACCTTTAGCTCTTCTTAATATTTTTTTATGTTTTTTCTTAGTAATAACTGCTGTTTTTACTCTTGCCATTTATATTCACCTTCCTTTTTTAGTTACCATATGGTAGCATTTTCTTTACATGATTTTTGCATGTTTTATCAACATAAGCATTTTGAACGCTTCCACTTGATTTCTGTCTGTTAGTTTTATTTGCTAACAAATGTCTTCTATTAGCTTTTGTTCTCTTAACTTTACCAGTAGCTGTATAACTGTATCTTTTCTTTGCAGCTTTATTTGTTTTTAATTTTTGCATAACAATATCCTCCTTGTAAAAATATATAATAAATTAGTAATTTAAACGAAAAGTTCAAAAACTAAATATTAATAAAATAAAATAAACAAATTAATAATTATTTGTATAATTATGTAATAAAATTATAAGATTAAATAACTATTTAATATAATAAGAAAAATATATAATTTAAACTTTTTTAGTAAAAATTACAAACATATTTCTACCTTCTAGAATAGGTTTTTTCTCAGGTACTGCTATATCTTGTAAAGATGTGATAATATTATTTAAAACTTCTTCACCTTGTTTTAAATAATTCATTTCTCTACCTCTAAATCTAACAGTGAATCTAACTTTATTACCATCTTCTAAAAATTTTTGAGCATTTTTTATTTTAAAGTCTAAATCATGATTATCAATGTTAGGGGTTATTCTAATTTCTTTTAATTCAAAAGCTCTTGATTTTTTCTTAGCTTCTTTTTCTTTTTTAGATTGCTCAAATTTATATTTACCATAGTTCATAATTTTACAAACTTTTGGATTATTATTTGGAGCAACTAAAACTAAATCTAATTGTTTTTCAAATGCTAAATCTAAAGCTTCGTTTAGGGTCAAAACTCCTAATTTTTGATTGTTTTCATCAATAACCTGAACTTTATCAGCTCTAATTTGTTCATTAATAGGTAATTCTTGTTTTATGTTAAAACACCTCCAATAAGAATTATTTAGAAATTAAAAAATTGGCTTATTTTAAAGCCAATCTACTTCCCAAATCTATAAAACATATATTAAGTAACTTAATATAAAAATTTATAAATACCTTTTTCTAAGACTTAAGCTAGTGAAGGTGAGAAGTAAATCTTCTTCTTTAATAACATTAATAATAATACTATATTTTTCTTATTATGTCAATATTTTTAACAAAATTTATTGACTTTTTTTCAAATTTGTTATAAAATAATAAAGCATTATAGTAATATGACTTTTAAGAACAATTCCCCGGTTAGTCTCTTAAAAGGTTTCATATATATTTATTTTAATAGAATGGAGGAAATTTTACCATGAATAATACTACTTATAGTGTTAAAAAAGATGAAATTGAAAGAAAATGGTATATTATAGATGCTGAAGGAAAACCTTTAGGAAGAGTTGCTTCAGAAGCTGCTAAATTATTAAGAGGAAAACATAAACCAACATTTACTCCTAATATGGATGTAGGAGATTACGTAATAATTACAAATTGTTCAAAAGCTGTACTTACAGGAAAGAAATTAGATCAAAAATTTTATACTCATTTTACAGGATATATTGGAAATATGAGAAAAACAAGTGCAAGAGTTATGATGGAGAATAAACCAGAAAAAGCTATGATGATAGCAGTTAAAGGAATGTTACCACATAATACACTTGGAAGAGAAATGCTTAAAAAATTAAGAGTATATGCTGGAGCAGAGCATGAGAATGAAGCACAAAAACCAGAAGTATGGAAATTTTAAGAGAGAGGAGAAACTATAAATGACTAAGTCAAAGAAAGATGTATTCTTAGGTACAGGTAGAAGAAAGAGTTCAATAGCAAGAGTTAGACTTACAGAAGGAAAAGGAAAGATAACTGTAAATGGAAAAGATATACAAGAATATTTTGGTAAAGAAACATTAAGAGTTATAGTAAAACAACCATTAACACTTACAGAAACTTTATCAAAATATGATGTTGTTGCTAAAGTTACAGGAGGCGGATTTGCAGGTCAAGCAGGAGCAGTTCGTCATGGAATAGCAAGAGCATTAAATGAAGCTAATAGAGAAGAATACAGACCAATATTAAAATCTAATGGATTACTTACAAGAGATGCTCGTATGAAAGAAAGAAAGAAATATGGACTTAAGAAAGCTCGTAAAGCACCTCAATTCAGTAAGAGATAGAAATATTTCTATAAAAAATATCAAACCTCGGAAGTTTTAATATACTTCTGAGGTTATTTTATACTTTTTATAAGTTCTTTCTAACATTTTATATATTTCTAATATTTAATGTGGTTCTGTTTTTATAACCACATTTTACTTAATTTTCTCTTAATTATATTAGATAATAATTTATTGTTTTTTAATTTTAGGTTTAGCAATAAGTGAAGCAAGGTAACCAAAGAACACTGCAGCAGCAATTCCGCCAGCGGATGCTTTGACACCGCCAATGAATGCACCTAATAATCCTTGTTCTTTTACTGCTTCAAGAGCACCTTTAGCAAGATTTGCACCAAAGCCAGTTAATGGAACGGTTGCACCACAACCTGCAAAATCAATTAATTTTTGATAAATTCCAATTCCTCCTAAAATAGCTCCTACAGTAACATATAGAACTAATATTCTAGCTGGAGTTAATTTTGTTTTATCTATTAAAATTTGTCCGATTACACACAGTACTCCACCAACTATAAAACAATTAAACATTGTCATCCAATTGATACTTTGAAAATAATCCATTTTAAATTACAATATAAATTTTTAAATAGGTTAGCAAAATTTTATCAAAATAGAATATTATAAAATTATTTAAAAATTTATACATTTCTCCTTTCTTTTAACAATAAGCAAGCTACATTTCTATTGAAATTGCATGAGCTATACCAGGGATAGATTCACCTTGTTGAGCTGTAGTAGAATTAGTTAAAGCTCCAGTTGCAATCAATAACAATTTTTTAATCTTATTTTCAGTCATTAGTTTATATAAATATCCTGAAAATACTGTAGCTATGCAAGCACATCCACTTCCACCTGAATGAGTATCTTGTTTCTTTTTATCAAAAATTAATACTCCACAATCATTATAATTTTTTGCAATGTCATATCCTTTATTTTTTGCAATATCTATTAAAATATCTTTTCCTAAATGTCCTAAGTCTCCAGTGATAATTGCGTCATAATAATCAGGAGTTCTTCCTGTATCCTCAAAATGTGTGCAAAGTGTGGATAAAGCAGCAGGAGCCATTGCTGCACCCATGTTATTTGCATCTTTTATTCCTAAATCAACAATTTTTCCTGGTGTAATATGAGTGATATAAGGACCAACATTATTTTTACCAAGAATAACAGCTCCAGAGCCAGTAACAGTCCATTGACTAGTAGGAGTTCTTTGATTTCCTAATTCAAGTGGAAATCTAAATTGTTTTTCTGCACTGCAGAAGTGACTTGAAGTAGCACAAAGTATATGATTACATGCACCTGAATCCATAAAAACAGAACCTAAGCACAATCCTTCAACAAAAGTTGAACAAGCACCAAAAAGTCCAAAAAAAGGGATATTACTATCTCTAAGACCAAAGCATGATGAAATACATTGATTTAATAAATCTCCTGCAAAAACATAATCAACATCTGTACTAGATATATTAGCTTTTCCTAAAACTGTATTAATAGTTTCTTTTATAAATTTACTTTCTGCTTTTTCCCAAGAACTTTCACCCCAAAATTCATCTTCAACGCATTTGTCGAAATATTTTGCAAGTGGTCCATCAAGTTCTTTAGGACCAACGATAGCAGCAGTATTTAAAATGCTAGGTTTATTATCTAATTGTAAAGTTTGTTTTCCTATTTTTTTCATTAAAAATCATTCCTCGTAAATATATTTAGGTTTTTAAAAGGCAAGCCTATAACCTTGATTGGTATATAAAAAATATTTTTTATTATTAATTTAAGTTAAAAGTTATATGAATAAACAAGCAATAATTCCAATAATTACTGATGCAGAAATTCCATAAACTAAAACAGGTCCTGCTACTGTAAACATTTTTGCACCAACTCCCATAACGTAACCTTCAGATTTATATTCAATAGAAGGTGAAACGATTGAATTAGCAAATCCAGTGATAGGAATAAGTGAACCAGCACCTGCAAATTTTCCAATTTTATTAAATATATTTAAAGAAGTTAGAATTACAGATATAAGTATTAAACAAATTGAAACTACGGTAGATGATGCTGTTTGATCTAAGCCTTTAAATTTGCAATAAAAAAATATTAATTGACCAATAGAGCAAATTAATCCACCAACCCAGAAAGCATTAAAGCAATCCTTTAAAATGGGTGAATTTGGAGCTTTCTTTTTTACATATTCTCCATACTCTTTTGATGTATCAGTGGGATTCATAGTATATTTATCTCCTTTCTTTCTATAAAGTAATGTTTTGCAAAATAATTACGAATTTTTTTGCTCAACCATAAATGTAATATCTAAATCAACATAGTATTCAGTTATCTTATTTACTGTTATTTTTGCACGTTGTTCAAGAATCTTAATTGAAGTAACAAAATTAATTGTCTTTGATACCTCCTCAACAGTTTGAACAATTGCATCTTTCCATGAAACAGTTGATTTACCTGTAACTTGAATGTGTTTTTCAATACCCATAATAAAACTAAAATCCTTTCTTTTTAGAAGACATAAGCACTTCTAAATAATTTTATAGTTAATATTTCCAAATTAAGAAAAAATATACAGACAAATGTTAAATAAAAAACAATTATATCGGTTTGATATAATTGTTAAGTTTTAAAGAATAATTTAATTTTTTTTACTGAAAACAAGATTAGAATTCAATTTTAGGTAACAAAAATTATAGAAAAAATAATTAAGTAATAAACTTAATAAAAAATAATATAAATAACTTTATCATACAATAAAGTGTTTTAAAGATTTTTTTATAAAAAAAATTATTACAATTTTATAATATATAAAATAATTTAATTTCTATCAACTTATTGAAATGTGTGGCTTGTACGATTTCTTACTTTTTTATTAAGTTTATTACTTAATAAAAATTACAAGGAGGAAAATCTAAAGATGAGAAAAGTAAATTATAAAGAAAAAGGAATCACATTAGTAGCATTAGTAGTTACAATAATAATACTTTTAATATTAGCAGGAGTAACATTAAATACTGCTTTAAGTCAAAATGGACTATTTAAGAGAGCCAAAGAAGCTACGAAAAAATATAAGGAGTCAGAAGAACAAGAAAAATTAGCATTAAATGATATAGCAAAAGAGTTGGAAAAGATATCGATAGACTATAATGATTATGTGGGTTGTGAAGTAACAGAATATACTCCGAATGGTAAAAAGTGCATAATAGAAACAAATACATCTGGATATACAACTTTACAAGAATTTACAGCAGAAGATGGAATGCAATGGAAAATTTGGGATTATGATAAAAATACAAAGACAATAAGATTAATATCAAGTAAACCAACTAGTACACAATTATTTTTAACAGGAACAACTGGATATAACAATGGAATATGGGCAATAAATGAAGTATGTAGAAAATGTTATGGACAATATGATGAAAAGGATCAAATGAGAAGAGGAATAAGTGTAGCAAATTTAAGAAGAAGTGATATACAAAATGTAAGCAATTATGAGTATACATTGTATAAACATAAGCGAGTTTCTTCGTCCGATTGGAATAATGGTTGGAAAGAGTCATTAGATGGAACAATATTTTTTGGTAGTGCTAATACATATAATGCTAAGATTAAATATTCAGTAATGTGGGATAAAGATAAAGAATGGAATTATGAATATAAGGATGGGAAAGAAGAAGGAGAAGACAAAGAAGGTTTAATATGGGAAAAAGAAAATGACTTCAAAAATGATATATCTACCAAAGAAGAAAGTAGTATAACAGTAAAAGAATCATACTATGCACATAATTATGCAAAAGAAGAATTTAAAAATGAGAGATATTATGATATGTTATTTAATAAGAATGAAAGTGATGAAATAGCTTCTTATTGGCTTGCAGGACGTTATATACATTTATATGAAGATTGTTGTGATTTTGGAATACAAGCAATAAATGCATGGGGAGATGATTGTTATGTGGGTGGAGACAGTATGTTTTTTACAAACCGGAACAGAAGCACCTAGAGGTCTTCCACTTCGTCCAATAGTTAGTATCAACTTAATATCTAGTGGATACGATTTAGAAAAAGTTGAAGAAGATGAAACTGTGAAATTCAAATTAATTAAAGATAATTAGTTATTTGAATAACAGAAAATTTTTTTAAAGCAGGAATTGTAAATATAAAAAGCTGGTCTAAATAGACCAGCTTTTACATAAAAATTGACTTTGTCAAGTAAAGTGTGTAATTTTTTTTAAAATTAAAATTTTTTATAAAAATCAGTGATCAATTATCG